>NZ_JBJTDY010000052.1:0-36408 GCF_046092605.1 Rhabdaerophilum sp.
CATCAGGGCTCCTGCAAGGGTGATGACGAGCCACAAGCCGGCACGCCGGCGCATGCGGGGCAGGGTGGGCGACGAGGGGGAATCGAGGGTGGTGGCCTGGGGCATGGTCCCTTTCTATTGCACTGCACCTGAACCGCGGCGCGCTTCCCTGTTCATCCGGCATTCATCGCGGGAAATCGTCTGGAGGCCCCTTGAAAGGCTGAAATCGGCCTCCCACATCGTGGTTCGTGCAGGCCATGAAGGCTGCACAGCAGCAATGGTCCGGCCGGATGGCGGACCGGATTTCGCGTGTCGCTTCTCAAGGAGGATATGCCATGCGTACATTTGATCTTGCCCCGCTCTATCGTTCCACCGTGGGCTTCGACCGTCTTTTCTCTCTGATCAACCAGATCGAGAATGGCGAAGCCGGGAATGCGAGCTACCCGCCCTACAACATCGAGAAGGTCTCCGAGGACGGCTATCGCATCAGCCTTGCCGTCGCAGGTTTCACCGAGGCCGATCTGTCGATCGAGACCAAGGAAAACTGGCTCGTGATCCGCGGCGAGAAGACCGCCGAGGAAAACAAGGCCGAGCGTGAATTCCTGTTTCAGGGCATCGCTGCCCGCCAGTTCGAGCGTCGCTTCCGCCTCGCGGACCATGTGACGGTCTCCGGTGCGCGCCTTGAGCATGGCCTGCTGCATGTCGATCTCGTGCGCGAGATTCCCGAGGCGAAGAAGCCCCGGCAGGTTCCGATCCACGCGCCTCGCGAAATGGCTGCCCAACTCGCGGCCTAACAGGATCGAAACTTCGGCTTCGAGACCAGCCGGACATTCGTGGCAAGAACGAAGGGGCGCCCGCGGCGCCCCTTTCTGCTATCCGTTCGTGGCGAAGCCGATCAGAGCAGCGGCGCAACGGGTACAGAATTGATGGGGTTCCAATCCGCGCTGGGCGGCCGAGTCGGCGGCAGGGCCGGAGCGGCGGGCGGCTCGGGCAGAGGGCCTGCGACCTTCGGCTGCACGGTCCTCGGTGCCACATTCTCAACGGCCGTTTCCGGCGCCATGCCCCGCATCCGGCGAGGCGGCGGGGTTAGCAGCGCGGCAAGATCGGAGGTGGAAACTGTGGGTCTGCGGTTCTCGCCCACGACGCGAGCATCGGAGCGACTCAGGGCATCCCGCTGGATGATCTCGCCATCATAAGCATCGACCACCAGCCGCACGCGACCCGTGCGCGGGCTCACGCCCTCGATCACGTAGAAATCGGCGCGACGCGCGACGACCACAAGGTTGCGGAAGCCGCGATCCTCGAGTTCATCCACGATGATCGAGGGATGCAGGCGGCGGTACCTTTCGATGCGATGGCCCGGCGCAGGTTCGTAGAGCGGCACGGCGAAGCGCTCGCCCCAGGTCTCGACGAAGATCTGGGCCTGCGCGCCGCTGGTGCCGAGAAGGGCGCAGGCCGCGACGGTCGCCGCGCCGAGCAGGCGGGGCAGGGAGAGGCGGGGAGCGGACATCACTCATTCTCCGGGGCAGCCAGAACTCTTCGCCATCATGATGAACGAAGCTTAACGCTTCTCGAACGGAATGCCGCAATTCGGCGAAAACAAGGAATTCTGCCGGCTATTCCGCTGCATCGCGCCTCTGGATCATGAAGTTGCGCGAAAGGGCAACGAAACGGTCGACCTCCTCGGCCGTCGTCATGAAGGAGGTGACGAGGCGCGCGACCACCTCGTCCGGCGCAGGCCGCAGGGCAGGGTCCATCGACAGGTCCGACCAGTCATAGAAGCGTGCGCCCTGCTCGATGAGGTGATCCATGAGAGCCTGCGGCATCACGGGGAAGACCTCGTTGATCTCGCAGCGCCACCCGAGCCGGATGCCGGGAATGGCCGCAAGACCCTCCGCCATGCGACGGGCCATGCCATTGGAATGGGCCGCGAGTTCGCGCCAATGGCCATCTTCCAGCCAGGCCTCGAATTGCGCGCCCATCAATCGCTGCTTCGAGAGGGTCTGCCCCGCCCGCTTCCTTCGAAAGCGGAAATCCTCCGCGAGGCTCCGGTCGAAGAACACCACCGCTTCCGCCATCAGGCAGCCATTCTTGGTGCCGCCGAGCGACAGCACGTCGATGCCGGATTTCCACGTCATCTCGGCTGGCGTGCAGCCGAGCGAAACAAGCGCGTTCGAGAAGCGCGCGCCATCCATATGCACCTTCAGGCCGTGCCGGCGGGCAGCGACCGTCAGCGCCATCAGTTCATCCGGCGTATAGACGAGGCCGAATTCCGTTCCTTGCGCGATGGAAAGGCCCTTGAGTGGCGGCCGGCGCACGCCGCCCGGCTCGGCCGCGACATGGGCGTCGAGCGTTTCCGGCGTAACCTTTCCGCCGATGCCGGGCAGGCCGACGAGCTTCGCGCCGCCCATGTAGAATTCCGGCGCGCCGCATTCGTCGTCCATCACATGGCTTTCGACATGCGTCAGAAGCGCGCCCCAGGGCGGGCATATGGCACTGGCGGCCAATGCATTGGCGGCCGTTCCCGTGGCCACAAGGAACACTTCGAGAGGACAATCGAAAAATTGCATAAGAGCCTGCTCGAAACGCTGGCTCCAGGGGTCCGCCCCATAGGAACCGGCGGTTCCGGCATTGGCGCGGACGATCGCATCCAGCACTTTCGGGCTCGCGCCCACCACGTTGTCACTCTGGAAAATCATGGATTCGAACGGTCCTTCCCGGCGGCGCAATCGCCGCTGCATGAGATGCTAGGAGGGGGCGGGTCTGCTCGCAAGCCTCTGCAAGGCGCAAGGCTTGTCCGAGATGCCCGTCTTGCCGAAGCAAGGCTCCAAAAGCAATCTTTGCCGCATCTTCCGGGCGGTTGATAAAATTTTGTTGCTCGAAAAATCGGATCATAGGCAACAAAATCCGAAAAATTCGGTCGCATGGCTCTTGTCTGTGCGCCGCAATTCTGTATAGCTCCACCTCGGAATAGGACAGCGTTGCTGACCTACCAAGCCGACCTTCGACGGTGAACCCGCCCTGCCCGATCTTTCCGGCGGGGTGATTTTTCCGCCGCTGGCCGGCATTCTTGCGGCAGGCTTCGGGAAGAGGCTGGGCGCAATCGAAAAACAGCATCGGGCAGGGTGATGTCCCCGCCCCCCAAGGTGAAGAAAGGGCGTGGCCATGACCAGGCGCGATGATGAGATGGACGGCGTGAAGCTCGGGCAAGCGGCTCGGCGCGCCGCCAAATCTCGCGCGACGGCCACGCGAGCCACGTCTTCCCGCGCTTCGAAAGGCGCGACCGATCTTATTGTCGCGCGTGATCCCGGCCTGCCGCCGGCGGAGGGTCTCTATGATCCGCGCCACGAGAAGGATTCCTGCGGCGTCGGCTTCGTGGCTGATATCAGGAACCGCAAGAGCCACGTCATCGTTCGGCACGGGCTCTCGATCCTTGCGAATCTCGACCATCGTGGTGCGGTGGGCGCGGACCCGAAGGCGGGTGACGGCTGCGGCATGCTGCTGCAGATTCCGCATCGCTTCTTCGCCGAGGAATGCGCGAAGCTCGGCTTTACGCTGCCGGAGCCCGGCCAATATGCCGTGGGCCAGTATTTCCTCCCGCGCGAGGACGAGGCGCGGGCGCGCGCGGTGAAGATCATCGAGGACACGATCCGCGCCGAGGGCCAGAAGGTGCTCGGCTGGCGCGACGTGCCGGTCGACAATTCCGATCTCGGCGAGAGCGTGCTGCCGACCGAGCCGTTCCATCGGCAGGTCTTCATCGGCCGCGGCGCGGATGTCGCCACCGAGGAGGATTTCGAGCGCCGGCTGTTCATCCTGCGCAAGGTGGTCTCCAACACGATCTACAAGAGCGTGGAGCGCGCGAAGGCGGGCGTTTATCCGGTTTCGGTGTCCTGCCGCACGGTGGTCTACAAGGGCATGCTGCTGGCGAACCAGCTCGGCGGCTATTTCCGGGATCTCAACGATCCCCGCGTGGAAAGCGCGCTGGCGCTCGTGCACCAGCGCTTCTCCACCAACACCTTCCCCACCTGGCAGCTGGCTCACCCCTATCGCATGGTCGCGCATAACGGCGAGATCAACACGCTGCGCGGCAACCTGAACTGGATGGCCGCCCGGCAGGCGAGCGTGGACAGCGAATTGTTCGGCGCGGAGATCGGCAAGCTCTGGCCCATTTCCTATGAGGGACAGTCCGACACGGCCTGTTTCGACAATGCGCTCGAATTCCTCGTGCGTGGCGGCTACAGCCTTGCCCATGCGGTGATGATGCTCATTCCCGAAGCCTGGGCCGGCAATCCGCTGATGAACGAGGAGCGCCGCGCCTTCTACGAGTATCACGCCGCGCTGATGGAGCCGTGGGACGGCCCCGCCGCCATCGCCTTCACGGATGGCCGGCAGATCGGCGCGACGCTCGACCGCAACGGCCTGCGCCCTGCGCGCTATTTCGTCACGAAGGATGACCTCGTGGTGATGGCCTCCGAGATGGGCGTGCTGCCTTTCCCGGAAAGCGAAATCGTGACCAAGTGGCGCCTGCAGCCCGGCCGCATGCTGCTCGTGGACCTGATAGAAGGCCGCATCGTCTCCGATGAGGAGATGAAGGCCGGGCTCGCCGCCGCGAACCCCTACCGGGAATGGCTGAAGCGCAGCCAGATCGTGCTCGAGGAGCTGAAGCCCGTCGAGCCGCGCGCCAGCCGCACCGATGTGAGCCTGCTCGATCGGCAGAAGGCTTTCGGCTATACGCAGGAAGACCTGAAGCTCCTGATGGCACCGATGGCCATTACCGGGCAGGAAGCCGTCGGCTCGATGGGCACCGATACCCCCCCGAGCGTGCTCTCCAACAAGTCGAAGCTGCTCTACACCTATTTCAAGCAGAACTTCGCGCAGGTCACGAACCCGCCGATCGACCCGATCCGCGAGGAGCTGGTGATGAGCCTCGTCTCGTTCATCGGGCCGCGCCCCAACATCTTCGATCTCGAGGGCAATTCGCGCCGCAAGCGGCTGGAGGTGCGCCAGCCGATCCTGACGAATGGCGATCTCGAGAAGATCCGCTGCATCGGCCATTTCGAGGACCGGTTCGATACCAAGACGCTCGACATCACTTTCGCGTCCGGGCGAGGCACGAAGGGCATGGAAGATGCCGTGAAGCTGCTATGTGATCGCGCGGAATCGGCCGTGCATGGCGGCTACAACATCATCGTGCTCTCGGATCGCATGGTGGGGCCGGATCGCATTCCGATCCCGGCGCTTCTCGCCACGGCGGCGGTGCATCACCACCTCATCCGCAAGGGCCTGCGCACTTCGGTCGGCCTCGTGATCGAGACGGGTGAAGCGCGCGAGGTTCATCACTTCGCCTGCCTCGCGGGCTACGGCGCCGAGGCGATCAACCCCTATCTCGCCTTCGAGACCCTGATCGCCATGAAGGCGGACATGGAAATTCCCGAGGAGGTGGACGAGGACGAGATCGTCAAGCGCTTCATCAAGGCCACGGGCAAGGGGCTGCTGAAGGTCATGTCCAAGATGGGCATCTCGACCTATCAATCCTATTGCGGCGGGCAGATCTTCGATGCCGTGGGCCTCTCGAGCGCTTTCGTGAACCAGTATTTCTACGGCACCGCCACCACCATCGAGGGCGTGGGGCTCGAGGAAATTTCCGAGGAAACCGTGCAGCGGCACCGGGAAGCGTTCTCGAACAGCCTTGTGCTGAAGAACTTCCTCGATGTCGGCGGGGAGTATAACCAGCGCCAGCGCGGCGAGGATCATATCTGGTCATCGGAGGTCGTGGCCGATCTGCAGCATGCCGTGCGCACCAATGCGCGCGACCGCTATGACGCCTATGCCAGGCGCATCGACGAGGTGGAGAACCGCTATCAGACCATTCGCGGCCTTTTCCACATCAAGAAGGCGACAGAAACAGGCCGCAACCCGGTGCCGCTCGACGAGGTGGAGCCCGCAAGCGAGATCGTGAAGCGGTTTGCCACGGGTGCCATGTCCTTCGGTTCCATCAGCCGAGAGGCGCATGAAACGCTTGCCAGGGCGATGAACGCCATCGGCGCCAAGTCCAACACCGGCGAGGGCGGCGAGGAATCCGCGCGCTTCGAGCCGCTGCCGAACGGCCTTCCCAACCCGCGCCGCTCGGCCATCAAGCAGGTGGCATCGGGCCGTTTCGGTGTCACCACGGAATATCTCGTGAATTCCGATGTCATGCAGATCAAGGTCGCGCAGGGCGCGAAGCCCGGCGAGGGCGGACAATTGCCCGGCCACAAGGTCGATGCCGTCATCGCCAAGGTGCGCCATTCGACGCCCGGCGTGGGCCTGATTTCGCCCCCGCCGCATCACGACATCTACTCGATCGAGGATCTCGCCCAGCTGATCTTCGATTTGAAGAACGTGAACCCGGCGGCGGATGTCTCGGTGAAGCTCGTCTCGGAAGTGGGGGTTGGCACGGTCGCGGCCGGCGTCGCGAAGGCGCGGGCCGATCACATCACCATCTCGGGCTATGAGGGGGGCACGGGCGCGTCCCCGCTCACCTCCATCAAGCATGCGGGTTCGCCCTGGGAGATGGGGTTGGCGGAAACGCAGCAGGTTCTCGTGAAGAACCGCCTGCGCGGCCGCGTGGCTTTGCAGGTCGATGGCGGCCTGCGCACGGGTCGTGACGTGATCATCGGTGCGTTGCTCGGGGCCGACGAATTCGGCTTCTCGACCGCACCGCTCATCGCGGCGGGCTGCATCATGATGCGCAAGTGCCACCTCAATACTTGTCCGGTGGGGGTGGCGACGCAGGACCCCGTTCTGCGCAAGCGCTTCAAGGGCCAGCCCGAACACGTGATCAACTACTTCTTCTTCGTGGCGGAACAGGTGCGCGAGATCCTCGCCACCATGGGCTTCCGTTCGTTGACGGAGATTACCGGCCGCACCGATCTGCTTGATACCCGCGCGGGCGTGGACCACTGGAAGGCGAAGGGGCTCGATTTCTCGAAGCTCTTTGCGCGTCCGGATGTGCCGGCGACGGTCGCGAGGAAGCATTCCGAGCAGCAGACGCATCCGATCGACGACGTGCTCGACCGCAAGCTGATCGCGAAAGCGCTGCCGGCGATCGAGGGCGGCGCGCCGGTGACGATCGAGGAGAAAATCTTCAGCCGTGACAGAGCGGCGGGCGCCATGCTCTCCGGCGAGGTGGCGAAGCGGCACGGCCATGCCGGCCTGCCGGATGACACCATCCGCATCACGCTTGCCGGCACGGCGGGCCAGAGCTTCGGTGCCTGGGTCGCGGCGGGCGTGACGCTGGAGCTCGTGGGCGAGGCCAACGATTATGTCGGCAAGGGGCTATCGGGCGGCAAGCTGATCATCCGTCCGGCGCCGGATGCGGCCATCGTGCCGGAAAAGTCGATCATCGTCGGCAACACCGTGCTCTATGGCGCGATTTCCGGCGAGTGCTATTTCCGGGGCGTGGCCGGCGAGCGCTTCGCCGTGCGCAACTCCGGCGCCATCGCGGTGGTCGAGGGCGTGGGCGACCATGGCTGCGAATACATGACCGGCGGCGTGGTGGTGGTGATCGGCGAGACGGGCCGCAACTTCGCGGCGGGCATGTCGGGCGGCGTCGCCTATGTGCTCGACGAGGATGGCACCTTCCGCTCGCGCTGCAACCTCTCCATGGTCGATCTCGAACCCGTCGAGGAGGAGGAGGATTTGATGCAGCGCCTCCACCACCATGGCGGCGATCTCGAATTCAAGGGCCGCATCGACATCATGGGCGACATGTCGCGCCATGACGAGGAGCGCCTGCACCAGCTTGTCGCCAACCATCTGCGCTATACGGGCTCGGCCCGCGCGAAACACATTCTCGACCATTGGGCGGATTTCCGTCACCGGTTCGTGAAGGTGATGCCGGTGGAATATCGCCGTGCGCTGCGCGACATGGAAAAGGCGCGGCAGCTGCAGGCGGCCGAGTGAGGATCGATGGCCCGGGCCGAGGCCCGGGTCTCCCCGCAAGAGAGAAACATGGACCGGCACCGGGCGGCGCTTCTCGAACAGCGCGCCCCGCACGAGTTGAGGTGAGAGAGATGGGCAAGGTCACGGGTTTTCTGGAAATCGACCGGCGCGAGGCGAAGTATCAGCCGGCATCGGATCGCATCCGCCATTTCCGCGAATTCACGTTGCCGATGGATGCGAAGGATGTGCGCGAGCAGGCCGCGCGCTGCATGGATTGCGGCGTGCCCTATTGCCACGGCCCCAATGGCTGCCCGGTTCACAACCAGATCCCGGACTGGAACGACCTCGTCTACCAGAACGATTGGGAAGAGGCGCTGGCGAACCTGCATTCCACCAACAATTTCCCCGAATTCACGGGCCGCATCTGCCCTGCGCCGTGCGAGGAAGCCTGCACGCTGAACCTCGAGAACATGCCCGTCGCGATCAAGACGGTCGAGCAGGCCATCGCGGATCGCGGCTGGAAGGAAGGCTGGATCAAGCCGGAAATCGCTGCAAACCGCACCGGCAAGCGCGTCGCGGTCATCGGTTCGGGCCCGGCGGGCATGGCGGCCGCCCAGCAGCTCGCCCGTGTGGGGCATGAGGTGCATGTCTATGAGCGCGAGCCCAAGGCCGGTGGCCTGCTGCGCTATGGCATCCCCGATTTCAAGATGGAGAAGCACCATATCGACCGCCGCGTGGAGCAGATGGCGGCCGAGGGGGTCATCTTCCATTACAACGCGCATGTTGGCGTGAACGTGAAGCTTGCCGATCTCCAGCGCGATTTCGACGCGGTTCTTCTCGCGGGCGGAGCGGAAGCGCCGCGCGATCCCGGCCTGCCGGGGCAGGAACTGGAAGGCGTGCATTACGCGATGCCCTATCTCACGCAGTCCAACCGCCGCGTCGGTGATGAGCGGATCGACGACGCCCCGCTGCTCTCGGGCGGGAAGGATGTGGTGGTGATCGGTGGCGGCGATACCGCGTCGGATTGCATCGGCACGGCCTTCCGGCAGGGCGCGCTGTCGGTGACGCAGCTCGACATTCGTCCGAAGCCGCCGGAGATCGAGGACAAGCTGACGATCTGGCCGTTCTGGCCCACGAAGTTCCGCACCTCCTCCTCGCAGGCCGAGGGAGCGGATCGGGAATTCCAGGCCGCGACCCTGCGCATTCTGGGCAAGAATGGCAGGGTAACGGGCGTGGAATGCGCCCGCGTGGACGAGAGGCGCCGGCCGATCCCCGGCACGGAATTCGTGCTGAAGGCCGATCTCGTCTTCCTCGCCATCGGCTTTGCCGGCTCGGTGAAGGACGGCCTCCTCACGGAAGCGGGCGTGGCGATGGACAAGCGCGCGAACGTGATTGCCAACGAGAACGATTACCGCACCGACAAGCCGAAGATCTTCGCCGCCGGCGACATGCGCCGCGGCCAGAGCCTCGTCGTCTGGGCGATCCGCGAGGGGCGGCAGGCCGCGCGCGCGATTGACGAAATGCTGATGGGCGAGAGCGTGCTGCCGCGCTGAGTGGGACTTCCATCGCCTTAACAAAAGGGCCGCTTGAAGCGGCCCTTTTTCTTTACAGGCAAACCGGATGCGGTTTGAGCACCCGTTCGGTACTGGCCGGAAACTTTGCAAGCTTTAGCTCGGGTCGAACCGGGCGGCGGACAAGCTCGCCGCCGCAATTCGGACAATGGCCATCCAGACGTTCCGTTGCGCAATCCTCGCAGAACGTGCATTCGAAGGTGCAGATCATGGCCTGCCGGGAGGAGGGCGGCAGATCGCGATCGCAGCATTCGCAATTGGGGCGCAGCGCCAGCATGGATCAAGCCGCCTTCGCGCGCGGCTTGATGAGCCCGCGATTGATGAGGCATTCGGCGATCTGCACGGCGTTCAGCGCCGCGCCCTTGCGCAGGTTGTCCGACACGCACCAGAAGGCAAGGCCGTTCTCCACCGTGGCATCCTCGCGGATGCGCGAGATATAGGTTGCATCCTCGCCCGCCGCTTCCTGCGGGGTCACGTAACCACCCGGCTCGCGCTTGTCGACCACGAGAATGCCCGGCGAGCGGCGCAGGATCTCGCGCGCCTCGTCGGCGGTCACGGGCTTCTCGAATTCCACGTTCACCGCTTCGGAATGGCCGATGAAGACCGGTACGCGCACGCAAGTGGCGGTGAGCTTGATCTTCGGGTCGAGGATCTTCTTGGTCTCGACCGTCATCTTCCATTCTTCCTTGGTGAACCCGTCTTCCATGAAGACATCGATCTGCGGGATCACGTTGAAGGCGATGGGCTTCGAGAACTTCTTCGCAGCCACTTCCTGGCCCGGCACATACTTGCCCTTGGTCTGGCTCCAGAGCTCGTCCATCCCTTCCTTGCCCGCGCCGGAAACCGACTGGTAAGTCGAGACGACGACGCGCTTGATGCCGAAGGCGTCATGCAGCGGCTTCAGCGCCACCACGAGCTGGGCGGTGGAGCAGTTCGGGTTCGCGATGATATTCTTCCTGGTGAAGCCACGCACGGCATCGGCATTCACTTCCGGAACGATCAGTGGCACATCCTGATCATAGCGCCAGGCCGACGAGTTATCGATGACGACGCAGCCCTGCGCCCCGATGCGGGGCGACCATTCCTTCGAGACCGAGCCGCCCGCCGACATGAGGCAGATATCGATATCCGAGAAATCGTAATGGTCGAGCACCTTGGTCTTGAGAATCTTGTCGCCGAATGTGACTTCCTGCCCGATCGAGCGCTGCGAGGCGAGTGCCACGACCTCGCTGACCGGGAAGGCCCGTTCGGCCAGAATATCCAGCATTTCCCGGCCCACATTGCCGGTGGCGCCAACGATAGCAACCTTGTAGCCCATGAGTCTCGTTCCTGATTTGAGGGCCTTGCCCTGAACCATCTCCCCCGGGAGCGAAGCAGGTGCGGCTTGCCCGACCTGCTGGCCCTTTCCCCCGCCGGGGGAGGACCCGAGAGCGAGGACGACCGTTATCCCACCGCGCCCGTTTTCGTGGCCGGTTTCGTCACACGCGTTTTTTTCGTCGTGAGGCGGATCATGGGTCGGGGTTCCTCGGCGAAGGGTCGCCGCAGCGGTGAGAAGCGCCAGATTTCGGGAAAAGTCAATGCCGGCCTCGGGATGAGGGCGCGCGTTAGGCGCGTGTTCACCCTGATCGCAAGTGAGCCCGGGCCGGTAACCCGTCTTTCCCTGAGACGCGGCAATGGTCTCGCCCGGGAACGAAGAGGGGCGGGACGTGGCAGACGGCCGGGTTGGTCTCACGATTGCAATCGAGCATTTCGTCGTCGCGCCGGACAGGAGCCTCGGCGCGCGGCTTGAACGCTGGCATCGCTGGAGCCTGTGGCGCTGGAAGCGCGGCCGGGTGCGGCTTCTCCGTGCCTCGCGCCGGGTTGCGGGCCAGGTCTGGCTTCTGGGGCTCCCGGCGATCCTGGCCGCACTCCTCAAGTCCGGCGCATTCCTGCGTGGGATCTTCCGCGCGCTGCGCGATTCGGCGGTGCTGCTGACCGTGATCCTGCGCTATGCGATAAA
Organism: Rhabdaerophilum sp.; assembly: GCF_046092605.1. Classification (NCBI taxonomy): domain Bacteria; kingdom Pseudomonadati; phylum Pseudomonadota; class Alphaproteobacteria; order Hyphomicrobiales; family Rhabdaerophilaceae; genus Rhabdaerophilum; species Rhabdaerophilum sp. The sequence goes on from NZ_JBJTDY010000052.1 coordinate 11,473, forward strand.
CCATCCGACGCAGGGCTCGAAGGTCGAGCAGGGCAAGGCATGGCGCCCCCGGAAATCCGGTCTCATCCTCGCGCTTGGCCTTCCGGCGCTGGCGCTGTCCTTCTTCCTGCCTGACCGCAAACGCGATGCGTTCCCCGGCGAAATGCTGCTGACAACGGCGCAAGCACCCATGCAGGAGCCTGCGCCGGAGCCGGCCAGTGTCGAGACCCGTCGCAATTCCGAGGCGTTGCCGCCAATGGAGCAACGCCCCTGGCAGCCGGTTCGGCAGCCCATGGCGCTCTACCATCTTGAATCACCGGAACTTTCCGGGCTCACCTTGACCTACCGGGTCTCGCAGCGTGGCAGTTCCCGGCAAGATATGCTGATCTGGCAGCCGCGACGGGATGCGGGTGAGAGCGAGACCCGGCGCTCTGGCGCTCTGGTGGTGATCGAGCGTCATGATGGCGCGCTGACGGAAAAGCCGCTCTTCTCCGATCTCGCGGCGCGCGCCGCCGAGCATCGCTTGGTCGTCGAGCGCATGGCCAGTCCGCAGGACATCCGCACCAAGTTCGGGCTGATGGAGGCGGCGGAGGTGAAGCTGCGGCAGGAAAACGCCGTAATGTCCTGTCTGGCCTATCGCCGCATCGACATGGCTGGCGTCAGCATCCTGGGCTGGCTTTGCGGCACGATCCAGCGGCCGGTCGATCGCGTGTCCATGGCCTGCTTCCTCGACCGTCTCGATCTTGTCGGCGGCGGGCGCGATGCCTCCCTGCGGAAGTTTTTCGCCGAGGCGGAGCGTTCACGGCAGAACTGCACATCCTCGCGCCAGCCCGGCCGGCGGTTGACCTGGATGGACCATGAGGCATCCATTCCCGCGCTGAAGCTGACCGCTCGCCGCTGAACCTGAAAATCTTGCAGGCAGCCAGGCGTGATGAATGCTTGTTAACGCTTTTTCCGATAAGGTTAACGGGATCATCAATTCAGTGGAGAATCCCATGCGCGCGCTTCCCCTTTTCGCGGCCGGTCTTGCCCTCCTGTCGCTGCCTGCGATGGCCGAGGCGCAGACCCGTTCCTCGCTCTACATCGAGGTAAAACCCCGTTCCTGGCTGGATCCGGGCAGGGAGGTCCGGCCGCATTCGATGCAGAACTACATCTATGATACGCAGGGCTCCGGCATTCCCAGCGCGGGGGCGGGCTTTTCGAATCAGGGCCTGCTGCCGGGCCGCTTCTCCGGTGGCTCGATGATCAAGATCGATATTCCCGCGCCGGATTTCCTGCGGAAGTGAATGCAACCCGCATAAGGGGGCATGAAAAGGGGTCTTGAAGGCCCCTTTCCGTTTTGTCTGCATGCGCTTGCCTCAGGTGAGGCGCTTCAGCGCCCCGACGATCGCATCGCCCATCTCGGTCGTGCCGACCGCATTCACGCCCTTCGGCGCGATGTCGCGGGTGCGTATGCCGCTCGCGAGCACGTCGGCGATCGCCTTGTCCACGAGATCCGCCGCTTCCGTGAGGCCGCAGGAATAGCGGAGCGCCATGCCGAAGGAGCCGATCATCGCGATGGGGTTCGCGAGGCCCTTGCCGGCGATATCCGGCGCGGAACCATGCACCGGCTCATAGAGCGCCTTGCGCTTGCCGGTCTTGGCATCGGGCGCGCCGAGCGAGGCGGAGGGCAGCATGCCGAGCGAGCCGGTCAGCATCGCCGCGACATCCGAGAGCATGTCGCCGAAGAGATTGTCGCAGACGATCACGTCATATTGCTTGGGCCAGCGCACGAGCTGCATGCCGCAGGCATCCGCGAGGTGATGTTCGAGCTCGATATCCGGATATTCCGTCTTGCCGATCTTCGTGACCACTTCCTTCCACAGCACGCCCGAGCGCATCACATTGTGCTTCTCGCTCGAAGTCAGCTTCTTGCGGCGCACCTTCGCGAGGTCGAAGGCGACGCGCGCGATGCGCTCGATCTCATGCGTGGTGTAGACCTGCGTATCCACCGCGCGCTTCTCGCCGTTCTCCAGCGTGACGATTTCCTTGGGCTCGCCAAAATAGACTCCGCCCGTCAGTTCGCGCACGATCAGGATGTCGAGTCCTTCGACGATCTCCCGCTTCAGCGAGGAAGCATCGGCCAGCGCCGGATAGCAGACGGCCGGGCGGAGATTGGCGAAAAGCTCCATCTCCTTGCGCAGGCGCAGCAGGCCGGCTTCTGGCCGCGCATGGTAGGGCACATCCGCCCATTTCGGGCCACCCACCGCGCCGAACAGCACGGCATCCGCCGCATGCGCGCGCGCCATGGCCGCATCGGTGATCGCGACGCCATGCGCATCATAGGCCGAGCCGCCGACAAGATCGGTCTCGGTCTCGAATTTCGCGATGCCCGCCGAGCCGAGGAAGGTGGCGACCTTCTGCACCTCGTGGGCCACTTCCGGGCCGATGCCGTCGCCCGGGAGGAGCAGAAGATTGAAGGACGCCATGGTGAACCCCTTTCAAGCTTGCCGGCTGTTTTGCGTGGGCCGGATTTCGCGAATGTGACAATGGATGCTGACTACAGGGCCAGGCCATGCGGCACAACCCGTCTTTCGATATGAAAGGCAAGGGTTTGCGAGGATGGCTCCGTCCGGAAAGTCGGCGGTATACCACGCTGATTCGTGTGTTCCTACTTCGAAGTTTTCAACTTGAGATAGCCGATGCGGCGGGATCGCGAACGCTGTTTCCGCTTCCGGCGCTTATCGCAGTGCGTCGAAGACCTTGCCGCCGGCGCGACCGGTCTGCGGCAGGCCCAGCCTTGCCTCGACATCCCGGATGGCCGCGCGTGTCAGCGCACCGATGGCGCCATCGGGTTTGCCGACATCATAGCCGCGGGCGATCAGCCGCTCCTGCAGGATCTTCCGTTCGGCGCGCGAGAGGCCGCGATCATCCGTGGGCCAGGGGGTGCGAATGCCAGGGCGGCCGCGCAGGCGATCGGAGAGCACGGAAATCGCCAGCGCATAGCTTTCGGCGGCATTATAGGCATAGGCCGCATCGAAATTCCGCGTCACCAGGAAGGCCGGGCCATTCCGGCCGGCGGGAAGCAGCAACCCGGCAGCCGGCAGGCCCGAGACCGTCGAACCATCGAGCCGCGTGATCCCGCGCGAGGCCCAGGCATCCGCCGGCGATTTGTTCGTGCGACCCGAGGGGCCGGAATACGCGGAAGGCAATTTCACTTCGTAACCCCAGCTTGCGCCGGTGATCCAGCCCGAGCGCTTGAGGTAATTCGCGGTGGAAGCCAGCGCATCGGGGATCGAATCCACGAGGTCGCGTTTGCCGTCGCCGTCGAAATCCACCGCGAGACGCAGATAGGTGGAGGGGATGAACTGCGTGTGGCCGAAGGCGCCGGCCCAGGAGCCGCGCAGCTTCTCGGCCGCGAGATCCCCGCGCTCGATGATTTTCAGCGTGGAAATCAATTCGCCGCGGAAGAATTCGCGCCTGCGGGGGCCGAAACAGGCGGCGGTGGAAAGCGCCTGCGGCAGGAAGCGGCCACCCGAGATGTTGCCGTAATCGCTTTCGACACCCCATACGGCAACCACCGCATGCCGATCCACGCCATAGGCCTGCTCGATGCGCGAAAGCAGCGAAGCGTGCTTCTGGAGCAGCGCGCGGCCTTCGCTCACCTTCTGCTCGTCCACGAGGGTCGCAAGATAATCCCAGATCGGCGTCTTGAATTCGGGCTGGTTCTGCATCAGCTCGATAACCTTCATGTCCGGCTCGACATCGCGCATCACGCGGTCGAAGGTCGAGCCCGAAACACCGGCCGTGGTCGCGGCGGAGCGGAGGCCCGCAACACACGAGGCGAATTCTGCCGAAGCGGTGCTCGCGGCGGAGATCAGCAGGGCAACGGACAAAGAAAAAGCGCGCATGGCGGGAGTCTCCGGCAACATGCGCGCGAAAATAGGGCGGTATGGGGGGGCCGACCATCCGCAAAAAACAGAGGCTCTCTAACTGTCATTGCGAGGAGGACTTCAGTCCAACGCGGCAATCCAGAAAAGATCTGGATTGCTTCGTCGTTTCACTCCTCGCAATGACGCGAGGCTCACAGCCAGGCGCGATTTTCCTTCGCCTTGGCTTCATAAGCATCAATCGAGGCCTTCTTCACCATGGTGAGGCCGATATCATCGAGCCCTTCCATCAGGCACTTCTTGCGGAAGGGGTCGATCTCGAACCTGATCGTGCCGCCATCCGGGCCCTTGATCTCCTGCGAGGCGAGATCGACCGTCAGCGTCGCGTTCGAGCCACGATCGGCATCGTCGAACAGCTTGTCGAGGTCTTCCTGGCTGACCGTGATCGGCAGGATGCCGTTCTTGAAGCAGTTGTTGTAGAAGATGTCGGCGAAGCTCGTGGAGATCACGCAGCGGATGCCGAAATCGAGCAGCGCCCAGGGCGCATGCTCGCGGGAGGAGCCGCAGCCGAAATTGTCGCCGGCGATGAGGATCTCGCTTTTGCGATAGGCTGGCTTGTTCAGCACGAAATCCGGGTTCTCGTTGCCATTCTCGTCATAGCGCATCTCGAAGAACAGCGACTTGCCGAGGCCCGTGCGCCGAATTGTCTTCAGGAACTGCTTGGGGATGATCATGTCGGTATCGACATTGACCACTTTCAGCGGCGCCGGGGTGGAAGTGAGCGTGGTGAAGGGCTGCATATCTCGTGCTTTCCGTCTCAGTTATGTTTTGCGCCCCGGAGAGGAGCGACTGGTTTTTTTTCGTCTGTCACATTTTCTTCACGCGAACCCGCGTCCACCCCCGCCTTCGCGGGGGCATGCTTCGCTGGAAAATGCTCCTTAACCGGCCTTGGCTTCAATCTTTTCCATGTCGTCATCCGAGAGGCCGAAATGGTGGCCGATCTCATGGATGAGCACATGGCTGATGATGGTGCCGAGCGTTTCCTCATGCTCGGCCCAGTAATCGAGGATGGGGCGGCGATAGAGCCAGATCATGTTCGGCTCCTGCCCCGTATGCTGGATGGCCGCCGCCGTGGTGAGGCCATGGCCCTGGAACAGCCCGAGGATGTCGAAGGGCGTTTCCAACTCCATCGCCTCGATCACTTCCTCGTCGGGGAATTCCTCGATCTTGATGACGATGTGGCCGCAGAGCTTCCGGAATTCCTCCGGCAGCGTCTCATAGGCATGCGCCGCCATTTCCTCGAAATCGGCGAGGTTCGGCGCCTGCATAGGAGCCCAGGAGGCCGAGGGAAAACGCTGCGTTGCGCTCATGGCTTGTCACTCACCACCAATTCAACTGGTGGCCGAAATACCACGCGAGGGCTACGAAAGCGATCAGGGAGAAACCCCGACCGACCCTCTTGGCCCAGATCTCGACCTTGTCCGCCGGCTCGGCATTCTGCTTGAGCGCATCCTCGCCGGCAAAGTGGTCCGCCGCGCGCGCGAGCGAGGAGGAGAAGAGGGTTTGGCCTTCGTCAAGTTTATTTGGAATTTGCTCTTTATTCAATCTTTAGCGCCTTCTTCAAGTCTTTGAGTGCTGTAACTATTTGGTCGAAGCCATGTGCTCGATAGAGGGCCCGCGAAACATCAGAAAGATCAGAAACCGCCTCTATCTCTTCGATAATTCTACAAAATCCTAAGAATGAGTATTCTAAGTTGTTTTGTTCATAAATATCATTCTGACTGATCGCATTCAGCCTTACGCCATTTATATTTCGGGCAATTTGAAATCCGGAATGTGCAAAACGATCATTTGCATTATTTCCGATATAACCAAGTACTATTGTGTAGTTCTGTAACCGTTTAGATGGCACTTGAACTTGTAGCTCTAGTTTGCATATTTCATAGAAGTTTTCAACCATAGATTTCATGTATTCAAGATAATTTTTATTTAATTCAATTTCATTCTGTATTTTTGTTTCGTTTGCCAGTGCTGAGTTGCTCTCTGAAGAAGATTTTAGTGCAACTTCCTGATCCTTCATCACATCGCGCGTCAGCCTGAGTTCCTGCTGCTGAATCCAAACCGAGTAAGCAAGCAGAATGAATGCTAGCGGCGCAAAAGCTCCCGATAAGAAGTCGCCGAAGTTATCAGGTGAAAGGATCAGGATTTGGTCAAAAGGCGCAATTCCCGACCGAAAACCAAATAGATAGGCAAATAGGATCGCTATCCACGCCACAGAGACTATGCCGACGGCATAACCCACAACTCGACCAGCGATCCCGTCTTTCGTCATCCGTCACTCACATCGCCCGAATATCGACGAACCGACCGGCAATTGCCGCCGCTGCGGCCATGGCCGGCGAGACGAGATGCGTGCGGCCCTTGAAGCCCTGGCGGCCCTCGAAGTTGCGGTTCGAGGTGGAAGCGCAGCGCTGTCCCGGCTTCAGCTGGTCGGGGTTCATGCCGAGGCACATGGAGCAGCCCGGCTCGCGCCACTGGAAGCCGGCGGCGGTGAAGATCCTGTCGAGGCCTTCCGCTTCCGCCTGCTCCTTCACGAGGCCCGAACCCGGAACGATCATCGCATAGGCGAGGCGGCTCGAGATGGTCCTGCCCTCGACGACCTTCGCCACGGCGCGCAGATCCTCGATGCGGCCATTGGTGCAGGAGCCGATCCAGACCACGTCGAGTTCGATGTCGGTCATCTTCGTGCCGGGCGTGAGGCCCATATAGGAAAGCGCGCGCTCCTTCGACTGGCGCTTCACCTCGTCGGCAATAGCCGCCGGATCGGGCACGGCGCCCGCGATCGAGACGACATCCTCGGGCGAGGTGCCCCAGGAGACGATGGGCGGCAGGTTGTTCGCATCGAGCGTGACGACGCGATCGAAATGCGCGCCCTCATCGGTCTTAAGCGTTTCCCAGAATTTCAGGGCCTGATCCCAATGCGCACCCTTCGGCGCCTTGGGGCGATCCTTGAGATAGGCGAAGGTCTTCTCGTCCGGCGCGATGAGGCCGGCGCGCGCCCCGCCTTCGATCGTCATGTTGCAGACGGTCATCCGGCCTTCCATCGTGAGGTCACGGATGGCGGAGCCCGCGAACTCGATCACCGAGCCGGTGCCGCCGGCGGTGCCGATCTCGCCGATGATCGCCAGCACGATATCCTTGGCGGTGACGCCCTTGCCGAGGCTGCCCTTCACCTCGACGAGCATGTTCCTGGCTTTCTTCTGGATCAGCGTCTGGGTGGCCAGAACGTGCTCGACCTCGGAGGTTCCGATGCCATGAGCCAGCGCGCCGAACGCGCCATGGGTGGAGGTGTGGCTGTCACCGCAGACGATCGTGGTGCCCGGCAGGGTGAAGCCCTGTTCCGGGCCGATGACATGCACGATGCCCTGGCGCTTGTCGCGCTCGGAATAATACTCGATGCCGAAATCCTTGGCGTTTTGCGCGAGAGTCTCGACCTGGATGCGGCTTTCCTCTTCCTCGATGCCCTTGGTGCGATCGGAGGTCGGAACGTTGTGGTCCACCACCGCGAGGGTCTTCTGCGGGGCACGCACCGGGCGGCCGGTCAACCGCAGGCCCTCGAAGGCCTGGGGCGAGGTGACCTCATGCACAAGATGCCGGTCGATATAGAGGAGGCAGGTGCCGTCCGGCTGGCGATCCACCACGTGGTCGTCGAAAATCTTGTCGTAAAGGGTCTTCGGCGCGGCGCTCATGGCAGCATTTCGTCCTGGTTTTGGGGGAGAGCAAGCAAGCGGGCGCGGCCGCTGCTTCTTCTCCGGTCGGGCAAGATCGTGCCTGCAATACCCAAAACAGGCGTGGTATACCAGTCTTTTTGTGCAGGAACGGGCAAGAAAGTTTTCCAATGACCTGCCCCCTGTTGCACCGCAGAAAAGGGGTGTATAAGCCGCGCCGCTTCCGGGCCGGGTCGATCCGTGACAGGATCGCAACCCTTATCGGGGGCTGAACAGCAGGCGGAGCCATTTCATGGGCGTGGCGGGCGTTGCGGGCGAGGGGGGGACCCCCGGTCATCCCGAGGGTCACGGGGCGCAGGGCGGCGAGGGCGGTGGCATGAAGCGCAATCTCGCGCTGGCCGTCGGCTCGGTAGGCGTCGTCTATGGCGATATCGGCACCAGCCCGCTCTATGCGCTCAAGGAGTCACTGCACCATGCCGGCGAGGATGGACTGACTCGTGCCGAGGTGATCGGCGTTGTCTCGCTGCTCATCTGGGCAGTCGTGGTCGTGGTGACGCTGAAATATGTCGTCTTCATCATGCGCGCGGATAACAAGGGCGAGGGGGGCACCCTCTCGCTGATGGCGCTGGCGCAGAAGGCTATCGGCCGGCGCTCGCTGCCGGTCTTCCTGTTCGGCGTGATGGGCGCGGCCCTGTTCTATGGCGATTCGATCATCACCCCGGCGATTTCCGTTCTGTCGGCGGCGGAGGGCCTGAAGCTCGTCAACCCGGCCTTCCAGAACCAGTGGAACGTGATCATCCTGGCGCTCGGCATCCTCATGGCCCTGTTCTGGGTGCAGAAGCGCGGCACGGCCAGCGTGGCGAAATTCTTCGGCCCCATCATGGTGGTCTGGTTCACGGTGCTCGCCATCCTCGGCCTTCTGCATATCGAGGATGATCTCGGCATTCTCGCGGCCTTCAACCCTTTTTATGCGGCGCTTTTCCTGGCCGATCAAGGCGTCATCGGCCTCATCGTGCTGGGCTCGGTCTTCCTCGCGGTGACCGGGGCCGAGGCGCTCTACGCCGATATGGGCCATTTCGGGCGCTTCCCCATCCGCGCGGCCTGGCTCCTTTTCGTCTTCCCGGCGCTCACGCTGAACTCTCTCGGGCAGGGCGCTTTTGTCCTGAAGAACCTCGATGATCCGAAGATGGTCTCCGATCCGTTCTTCCTGCTCGCGCCGGAATGGGCCCTGCTGCCGCTGGTGATGCTCACGGGCCTCGCGACCGTGATCGCGAGCCAGGCGGTGATCACCGGGGCCTTCTCGCTCACCCAGCAGGCGGTGCAGCTTGGCCTCCTGCCGCGCATCGAGATCAAGCACACCTCCGAAACGCAGCTTGGCCAGATCTACATCGCGCCGGTGAACCGCTTCCTCGCGGTGGGCGTGGTTCTGCTGGTGCTGACCTTCAAGACCTCCTCATCGCTCGCCTCGGCCTATGGCATCGCGGTGACCGGCGCGATGCTCGCGGATACCGCCCTTTTCTTCATCGTGGCTCGCAAGGTCTGGAACTGGAAGAACTGGCAGGTGATGGGCCTCGGCATCCCCTTCCTGTTGGTCGATCTCGTCTTCTTTGGCGCGAACTGCCTGAAGATCCCGGAAGGCGCCTACATGCCGCTGCTTTTCGGTATGGTGCTCATCACCATGATGTGGACCTGGGTGCGCGGCACGAAGATCGTCTTCGAGAAGACGAAGCGCGATTCCGTGCCGCTGACCGATCTCATCAAGATGCTCGAGAAATCGAAGCCGGTGCGCGTGGCAGGCACGGCCGTGTTCCTCACCAGCGACCCCGACGTGGCGCCTGGCGCGCTGCTGCATAACCTCAAGCACAACAAGGTACTTCACAAGCGCAACATCGTGCTCACGATCAAGACTGCCGATTCCCCGCGCGTGCCGGATGCCGAGAAGCTCGAGATCAACGAACTCAGCGAGGATGTGAAAGCCATCATCGTGCGCGTGGGCTACATGGAGACGCCGCGCGTGCCGCATTTCCTGGCGCTGGCGCGACGACGCGGGCTCGATTTCGACATCATGCAGACGTCGTTCTTCCTCTCGCGGCGCTCCATCAAGGCTGCGGCCTCCTCCGGCATGCCGCTCTGGCAGGACAACCTGTTCATCTTCCTCTCGCGCATGGCCGCGAACGCCACAGACTTCTTCCACATCCCCACCGGGCGCGTGGTGGAGATGGGCGCGCAGGTGACGGTGTGACGGCGTGTTCCGCATTGCCAGCGCCTTATGCCGTCGATAGCTTTCCGAATTGGGGTTGATGATCAAGGAATTCACAGCATGACGAACAACGATCTGGAGCGCTGGCGCGCGAAGTTCGGCGCGGCATCCGCCGGTGATGTGCAGGACCCCAATTTCCGCAAGGTCGTGGATCTGCTCTTCGAGGACACGGATCGCCGTTCCAAGCCCTATGGGGGCATCTCGACCTTTCTGGATGCGCCGATGCGGCTGGATGCGCCAGAGAAGGGGGATTTCGCAGGCATCGATATTCCGCTGATCGGCGTGCCGATGGATCTCGGCGTCACGCATCGGCCCGGTTCGCGGCTCGGGCCGAGAGCTGTCCGGCAGGTGGAGCGGATCGGGCCGTATCACCACGTCCACAAGATCGTGCCGCTCGCCGAATGCGGGGTTTTTGATATCGGCGACGTGCCGTTCCGCTCGCGCTTCAGCCTCGAGCAGAGCCACGAGGATATCGAGGCTTTCTACCACCCGCTCGTGAAGGCGGGCTGCCGCCCCGTCTCGGTCGGGGGTGACCATTCGATGACCCTGCCGATCCTCAAGGCGATCGGCGCGAAACGGCCTGTCGGCATGCTGCATATCGATGCGCATTGCGACACCAGCGGCCCCTATGAGGGCACGCGTTTCCACCATGGCGGCCCCTTCCGCGAGGCGGTATTGACCGGCGTGCTCGATCCGAAGCGGGTGATCCAGATCGGCATACGCGGCAATGCGGAATATCTCTGGGAATTCTCCTACGAAACCGGCATGACCGTGATCCATGCCGAGGAGTTTCACCGGATCGGGGTGGAAGAGACCATCCGCCGTGCCCTGGCGGTGCTGGGCGATGGGCCGACTTACGTATCGCTGGATATCGACAGCCTCGACCCCGCTTTCGCGCCGGGCACGGGCACGCCGGAGATCGGCGGGCTCTCCTCGCGTGAGGCGATGGCTTTGCTGCGCGGGGTGGCGGGGCTCGATATCGTCGGCGGCGATGTGGTGGAGGTCGCCCCGCAATACGATGCGACGACGAACACCGCGCAAGCCGGCGCGCAGATGCTCTTCGAAATCGTGAGCCTCGTGACCCTCGCCCTCAAGCGGGGCTGATCAGATGTTGCGCAGGGCGGTGGTGTAGCCGTCCTCGTCCTGATTCTGCCGCACGAAGTCGATGAACCGTCGTGCCACGGGCGTCGGGGGCGTCATGGCCGGCAGCAGGAAGGATGTCTCGTAGGGGATGGCCGGGCGGAAGGGGCGGAAACCGACATCGGGGTCGCCGCGGAACGAGATCGGGAAGGGGTTCGCGATCGAAAGGCCTGCTCCCGCGCGCACGAAGTCATAGGCGGCGGCGGAGGTCGAGACTTCGATCAGGATGCGCGGGGTGACATTCGCCCCGAGGAAAAGGCGATCAAGCGTGATGCGGGAGGGAAACCGCCGCACCAGCGCGATCAGCGGCACATCGTGGAAATCCTCTGGTTCGAGCACCTCGCGATCGTAGAGCGGCGAGGATTTCGGCAGCATCACATGCGCTTCCCCCAGCCGGAACGGGATGAAGCGCACGCCGGCATGGTTCGCGCCGGCATCGATGATCCCGAGATCGGTATCCCCGTCCGCGACCTTCGTGGTGACATCGAGGCCCGAGCCGATCTCGAGATGCACGCGCGTCATCGGCTCTTCCATCGAGAAACGCGCGAGCATGCTGTTGAGGAAGTGATGCGCGAGGGTGGGCGGGCAGGCAATCCGGAGATTCGCCTCCTGGTCGACCGGCCGCCAGCGCGCGCGTTCCAGGCGCTCCAGCGTCTGGAAGATCGGCTCGGCCTCCTTGTGGAGCGCCAGCGCCTCCGCCGTTGCGAGCAGACGCCCGCTTTCGCGCCGGAAGAGCACGAGGCCCGTGCGCTCCTCGAGCTGCGCGATGGCGCGCGAAACCGCCGGCTGCGAGATGTTCAGCTTCGCGGCGGCGGCGGTGGTCTTTCCGAGGCTGATCAGCGCCCGCAGGATTTCCAGTTCGCGTAGCGAAGGGCGACGCGATTCTTCCGGTTCGAAATCGAGGTTTTTCGGTTCTGGCATAGCGAGAATGCAGGTTGGTTATATAAATTTCAGTTACAATAACAGATCGGAATAGTAGTGTCACCTCACGACCATTTGTCGGAAGAGGATCGCGAAAATCAGCGTTCAGGGCGCTGGCTTTTTCCGCAAGCCTTGTCAGACTGGAAACAATTCCAGCGACGCCGGGGAACGGTCTGGAGAGACAGGGAGAATACCATGACGATCACACGACGCAGCCTCGCCCTCGTCGGCGCGCTGCTGGCCGGCATCGCGACCATGCCGCCCGGCGCCGCGACGGCCCAGGAACTGAAGATCGGCCTCGCCGCGGAGCCGAGTTCGGCGGACCCGCATTTCCACAATCTCACGCCCAACAACCAGGTCGCCCGACACATCTTCGAGACGTTGATCTCGCAGGACGAATTCCAGCGGCTTGGTGTCGGGCTCGCGCAGAGCTGGAAGATCATCGATGATCTCACCTGGGAGTTCGCGCTGCGCCCGGGCGTGAAGTTCCATGACGGTTCGCCGTTCACCGCCGATGACGTGATCTTCTCGTTTAACCGCGTGCCGAATGTGCCGAAATCGCCGGCGCCGAAGACCTCCTTCGTTCGCGGCAAGACGCTCGAGAAGGTCAATGACCTCACCTTGCGCATCAAGACCGCGACGCCCTATCCGCTGATGCTGAACGACCTCGCCAATATCGAGATCATGTCGGCGAAGGCGGCGGCCAATGCCACGACCGAAGATCTCAATGCCGGCAAGGGCACTGTGGGCACCGGCCCCTACCAGTTCGTCGAGTTCGTGCCGGGCGATCGCTTCGCACTGAAGCGCAATGACAGCCATTGGGCCGGCAAGCCGATCTGGGAACGCGTGACCTTCCGCTTCATCAAGTCCGACCCGACGCGCGTCGCCGCCCTGCTCTCGGGTGATGTCGACATGATCGAGAACGTGCCCTCGGCGGACGTGGCCCGCCTTAGAACGGATAACCGCGTCGCGGTGACCAGCGCGCTGTCGAACCGCCTGATCTATCTGCACATGGACCGCCTGCGGGACGATTCGCCCTTCGCGAAGGCGAAGGATGGCAGCGCGATCAGGAACCCGTTCAACGACCTCAAGGTGCGCCAGGCCCTCTCGATGGCGCTGAACCGGCAGGCGATCGTCGATCGCATCATGGAAGGCGAGGCGGTTGTCGCGAGCCAGCTGCTGCCGGACATCTACGAGGGCACATCGCGGAACCTGAAGCCGGTGCCCTATAATGTGGATGGCGCGCGCAAGCTGCTGGCCGAGGCCGGCCTGCCCAATGGTTTCAGCCTCACCATCCATGGCCCGAACGGGCGCTACCCGAACGACACCAAGGTGATCGAAGCCGTGGCGCAGATGTTCACGCGCGTGGGCATCGAAACCAGGGTGGAAACGCTGCCGCCTGCGGTGTTCTTCTCCCGCGCCTCGACCGGTGGGCCGAACCGCACGCCGGAATTCTCGATGATCCTCGCGGGCTGGAGTGCTGGCACGGGCGAGGTTTCGGGCAGCCTCGGCCCGCTGCTGGGCACCTTCGATGCGCAGGCGGGGATCGGCTCGGCCAATCGCGGCCGCTATTCGAACCCGAAGGTCGACGAGCTTCTCCGGAAGGCCCTGTCGACCGTGAATGACAGCGAACGTGCCAAGCTCCTCGCGGAGGGCACGGAAGTCGCGATCAACGATGTCGGCCTCATCCCGATCTACTACAACAAGAACACCTGGGCTGCGCGCAAGGGCCTGAAGGTTCTGGGCCGGACCGACGAGTACACCCTCGCGATGTCGGTCACGCGCTGATCGTGCCGGATCTGTCCGGCGGCCCTTCCGCCGGACAGGCTTCCATACGGGTTCCGCCCCTTCGGGCGAAGGCATGCGGCTGCTCCACCCTCGTGGCGGACCGGCTTTTCATGCGAGGGGGTTCCTCATGCTGGCTTTCATCATCCGACGTGCGGCGCAGGCCCTGTTCGTCGTGCTGGCCATGGTGGTCATCGTCTTTTTCGGCACCTATGTCGTGGGTGACCCGGTCTGGATGATGGTGCCCGGCGACGCGACACAGGAGCAGATCGAGCAGGTTCGTCGCGAATTCGGCTTCGACAAGCCGGTCTATCTCCAGTTCCTGCTGTTCGTCGGCGATGTGATGCAGGGCGAATTCGGCCGCTCCTACGTGCATGGCGGCTCGGCGATCGGCCTCATCCTCGACCGCATGCCCGCGACACTGGAACTTGCGCTGGTGGCACTCATCTTCGCGATCGTCATCGGTCTTCCGCTCGGCATCTTCGCCGGGCTGAAGCCGGATCATCCGGCAGCGCGCACCATCATGGCGGGCTCGATCCTCGGATTCTCGCTGCCCACCTTCTGGGTGGGGCTGATGCTCATCATGTTCTTCTCGGTGATGCTCGGCTGGCTGCCCGCCACGGGCCGCGGGCCGACCACCACCGTGCTGGGCATCGAGACCTCGCTGCTCACGCTCAAGGGCTGGCAGCATATTGCTTTGCCTGCCCTGAACCTCGCGCTGCTCAAGATTTCGCTGGTCATCCGGCTCGCCCGCTCGGGCACGCGGGAGGCCAGCCTGCAGGATTACGTCAAGTTTGCCCGCGCCAAGGGGCTTTCGCCCCGCCGCATCGTGGGCGTGCATATCCTGAAGAACATCATGATCCCGATCGTTACCGTGCTCGGGCTCGAATTTGGCAGCCTTGTCGCCTTCTCGGTCGTGACCGAGACGATCTTCGCCTGGCCGGGCATGGGCAAGCTCCTGCTCGAATCGATCCAGCGGCTCGATCGTCCGCTGATCGTCTCCTACGTGATGGTGGTGGTGCTGCTCTTCGTGACGATCAACCTGATCGTGGACATCCTCTATTCCGCGCTTGATCCGCGCGTGCGCCTCGCGGGGAAAAACGAATGAGCGACGCCACTCGCCCGAACCCCGCACAGGCGCCGAAAGGTGCCGAAGCCCCCAAGAAGGCGAAGGGCGAATTCGCGCGTTTCGTCGCGCGTTTCCTCGAGGATCGCGTGGCGCTCTTCGGCCTCGCGCTCATCAGCATCATCGTGCTGCTGGCGTTGTTCGCGCCTCTCATCGCGCCGCAGAACCCCTATGACCTCGCGCGGGTCGACATCATGGACAGCCGCCAGCCGCCCGGTGCGAAAGCGCTGGAAGGCTTCACCATGTGGCTGGGCTCGGATGGCGTGGGCCGCGACCTCTGGTCGGGCATCCTTTACGGCCTGCGCATCTCGCTGGTCGTGGGTCTCGCCTCCGGGATGATCGCGGCCTGCCTCGGCCTCTGCGTGGGGCTGATCGCCGCCTATTTCGGCGGGCGCATCGAGAACGTGATCATGCGGATCGTCGATCTGCAGCTCTCGCTGCCCTCGGTGCTCGTCGCGCTCATTCTCGTGGCCCTGCTCGGCAAGGGCGTGGACAAGATCATCCTTGCGCTGGTGGTGGTGCAATGGGCCTATTATGCCCGCACCGTGCGCGGCTCGGCGCTGGTGGAGCGGCGCAAGGAATATGTGGAGGCGGCGCGCTCGCTGGGCCTTTCCCACACACGCACCATGCTGCGCCACATCCTGCCGAACTGCCTCGCGCCGGTCATCGTGATCGCCACCGTGCAGACCGCGCATGCCATCAGCCTGGAGGCCACGCTCTCCTTCCTGGGCGTGGGCCTGCCGCAGACCGAGCCTTCGCTCGGCGTGCTGATCTCCAACGGCTTCCAGTACATGCTCTCGGGCAAGTACTGGATCAGCTTCTTCCCCGGCGTCGCGCTGCTTCTGACCATCGTCGGCATCAACCTGGTGGGTGATCGCCTGCGCGACGTGCTCAATCCGAGGCTCGAGAAATGACCCGGCCTGTTCTCGAAGTCGAAAACCTTGCCACGCATTTCTTCACCCGAGAGGGCGTGGTGAAGGCGGTCGATGGCGTGTCGTTCTCCGTGGCCGCCGGCGAGGTGCTGGGCGTCGTGGGCGAGAGCGGTTCGGGCAAGTCCGTCACCGGCTTCTCGATCATGGGGCTGATCGACCCGCCGGGAAAGATTGTCTCGGGCTCCATCCGCCTTGCCGGCGAGGAAATCACCGCGCGCGATGACGTCGCCATGCGCAAGGTGCGCGGCAAGGAGCTTGCGATGATCTTCCAGGACCCGATGATGACGCTGAACCCCGTCCTGCGCATCGACACCCAGATGATCGAGGCCGTTCTGGCGCATGACAATGTAAGCGAGGAGGCTGCGCGCACCCGCTGCATCGAGGCGCTGGCCATGGTGGGAATCCCGTCCCCGGCCGAGCGGCTTGTCGCCTATCCGCACCAGTTCTCGGGCGGCATGCGCCAGCGCGTGGCCATTGCGATCGCGCTGCTGCATCGCCCGAAGCTGATCATCGCGGATGAGCCGACCACGGCGCTTGATGTCACCATCCAGAGCCAGATCCTGGCCGAGGTGCAGAAGCTCTGCGCGCAGACCGGCACCGCGTTGCTCTGGATCACGCATGATCTTGCGGTCGTGGCCGGCCTCGCGGACCGGATCGCGGTGATGTATGCGGGCCGCGTGGTCGAGGAAGGCTCCGTGGAGCATGTGCTGGAAAAGCCGCGACACCCCTATACGAGCGGGCTGATCGGCTCCGTGCCGAGCGCCAACCCGATGGGCCGGCGCCTGAGGCAGATTCCCGGCTCGACTCCCTCCCCAGGGCGCTTGCCTGCGGGCTGCGCCTTCGAGCCGCGTTGCGGTTTCTCCACCGAATTGTGCCGGCAGGAGCGGCCGGGCATCGCACCGGATGCCTCAGGCGCGCGTGTCGCCTGCCATCATCCCCTGTCGATGCAGAGGGCCTCATGAGCAGCGCGGCCATGAAAACTGCCAATCTCGAACTCGTCCGCGTCCAGAAGGTCTCGAAGCGCTTCACCAGATCGCTGGATTTCGCCGCGAAGCTCGCCAACCGCTTCGGCGCGCAGAACCGCGAGATCACCGTTCATGCCGTCGATCAGGTGGATCTCGCGGTCCGCGATGGCGAGGTGGTGGCGCTGGTGGGCGAATCCGGCTGCGGGAAATCCACGCTCGGTCGTATCGTCGCCGGCATCCATGATCCCTCTGACGGCAAGGTGTTCTGGCGCGGGCAGGATGTCACCACGCAGGATGGCGCCCAGCGGCATGATTTCGTGCTCGGCGCGCAGATGATCTTCCAGGACCCGATGTCCTCGCTCAATCCGCGCATCCGTGCCGGCGAGATCGTGGGCGAGGCGCCGCGCGTGCACGGCATGACGAATGCCGCCGGGCAGAGAGATTACGTGGCGGAGCTGTTCCGGCGCGTGGGGCTCGACCCCGATTACATGCGCCGCTATCCGCACCAGTTCTCTGGCGGCCAGCGCGCCCGCATCGGTATCGCGCGGGCGCTGGCGGTCAATCCGAAGCTGCTGATCTGCGATGAATCCGTCGCGGCTCTGGATGTCTCCATCCAGGCGCAGGTGCTGAACCTGTTCATGGATTTGCGGCAGGATCTCGGCCTCGCCTATCTCTTCATCAGCCATGATCTTGGCGTGGTGCGGCACATCTCGGATCGAATTCTCATCATGTATCTGGGGCGCGTGATCGAGAGCGGGCCGACCAGGGCGATCTTCGAGGACCCGGTTCACCCCTATACGCGCGCGCTCCTCGACAACGTGCCGAGGCTGGAGGCGAAGAAGCGTTCCTTCGCCTCGATCAAGGGCGAGATTCCCTCGCCGATCAACCCGCCGCCGGGCTGTCATTTCCATCCGCGCTGCCCGCTCGCGGGCCCGCGCTGCAGCCGGGAAAAACCGAAGGAAACGCTGCTCTATGGTGGCCGCATGGTCGCCTGCCACCTTCAGGAAGGCACAGTGCAGTAAGCCTCAGCGCCAGCCGTGATCGTCGCTGCGGCCGGGCCGGGCGGCCGGAACGAGCCCGCGATCGAACAGGTTGCGGTTCGTTGTGTCGCCATAGACCGGGCTCGGCCGCTCGACGAGCGAGTTGGCCTGGCCTGCCGGCAAGACCGAACGCACCTCGCCGATGGCGGGTCGCCGCGGTGGGAGAATGATGCCACCCGGCGTCGCATTCCAGCCCTGACCCAAACCGGTGGGCAGGCGAACAGGAGCAGGGACGGCCGGTAGCGTCGTGGCAGCCGGCAGGGTGGCCATGGCCGGAGCGGGTCGCTCATTCGGCAGGCGGCTCAAGGCGCGATCCACGAAGAAGGCGAGCTTCCTCTGGCCCGCCGGCGAGAAATGGATGCCATCGGCTCCGCGCAGGCGCACATTGTCGCCAATCACATCGGGGCCGGTGGCGGAGAACGCGCCCGAGGCATCCGCGAAGGCATCGACCGTTTCCACGAAGGTCTGGCCGAAGATCGCCACGCGCTCGCGGATCAGCATGTTCAGGGCCATCAGATCTTCGGAGAGTTTCGGCGAGCGCATCAGCGGCAGCCCAACCCAGAAGACCGGCACTTTCGCATCCCTCGCCAGCGTGAGGATGGCATCGACGCGCTTGCGGTAATCCTCCCGCCAGGCTTCACTCAGCGGCTCGAGATTCCGGTCGCCCGCCCGGATGATCTGCCGGTCGTTCAGGCCGATCATGATCACCAGCGCCGAAAGGCCGGGCTGCTCGGCGAGCAGCGTCGCGATGGTCTTCGGCCAGGAGAAGTAATCCTCGCGCACGAGGCCTGAGGCACTGCTCGTGCGATGCATCAGGCGATAGGCACCGCGCAGGACCGGATCGCCCTCGAAACCGGAATTCAGCGCATCGGCCAGCGAGTCGCCGAGAATGGCAATCGAAGGCGCGTTGGGGTCGGCCAGGATCGGCACATCGAGCTTCAGCGCCGGCATGAGCAGGCCGAGGGATGCATCATCCGGGTAGCGCGGCGCGACATCGCTGCGTCGCCGGGCGCGATAGGCGGGGGCGTCCGGGCGCGAACGCACCTGCGGCAGGGTCGCCCGCCAGTTCATCACCGATTCCTCGGCGAGGGCTGGTCGCGGCGGGACGAGAGGCAGGGCCCACCCGGCCAGCGCGGCGGCCAGCAACAGCATCAGCCGAAGCAGCACGGGTGGAAGGCGCGGCATGAACAGACCTCCCGGAGGCGAGCGGGGTCTGCGCTCGCCATCGAGCGCCCGTTACTTCTGCCTCAGCTTCTGGAGCAGGGCAAGCGTGGGGTAGCCGTCGGCCGGCAAGCCATGGCGGGCCTGCTGGCGGCGGATGGCTTCGCGGCTGAGTTCCCCGATCCGGCCATCGACCTTGCCGAGCGGGTGCCCGAGCGCGATGAGCCGGCGCTGGAGTTCCTTCACCTCGGCGGGGGAGAGGCGCTTGTCGTTGCGCGGCCAGTCGGCCCGGAATCTGCCGCCTCCGGCGATCCGGTCACCCAGATGCGCGACGGCCAGCGCATAGGCGTCCGATGAGTTATACCGCTTGATGACGCGGTGATTCTCGGTGACGAGGAAAGCCGGCCCGCGAATGCCGGCGGGATACCACAGCGTTGCCTTGCCGTTCCGAGGCAGTGCCGAGCCATTGGCGCGCGTGAAGCCCGCCGCCGCCCAGCTCGAGAATTCCTGCATGCCCTCGACGGAGCCGAGGTTGAAGCCATCGGGCACATTCACCTCCATGCCCCAGGGCAACCCGGGCTGCCAGCCGAAGCTCGCGAGGTAATTCGCGGTGGAGGCCAACGCGTCGGGAATGTTCTCCCAAAGGTCGCGCGCACCGTCGCCGTCATGGTCGACCGCGTATTTCATGAAGCTCGAAGGCATGAACTGGGTCTGCCCCATCGCGCCGGCCCAGGAGCCGCGCATGGCGGCGCGATCCGCGAGGCCATCCTCCAGCATCTTCAACGCCACGAGCAATTCGTCACGGAAGAAGTCGTCGCGGTAGCGATGCAGCGCGAGCGTCGCGAGCGAGCGGAACACATCCTTCTCGCCGGTGAAGGAACCGAAATTCGTCTCCATGCCCCAGATGCCGAGCAGGATGCGGCGCTCCACGCCGTATTTGCGCTCGATGGCTGCAAGCTCGCCCGCGAAGCGCTCACCGGCCGAACGGCCGCGCGTGAGGCGGGATTCGGAAATCGCATTGTCCAGATAGGACCAGATGGGCTGGACGAACTCGCTCTGTTTCTTCGTCAGCGCGATGATGGCCGGATCGGGCGTGAAATTGCCGAGCGCGGCATGGAACGTCTCGCGGCGTATGCCACGCTGACGCGCCTCGCTCCAGAGGCTCGCGAGGAAGGCCCGCACATCGGGTGCCGCCGGTTGTGCGTCGGCGGCAGCCTGGTTCTTCGGGCGAGGATGCTGTTCCATGCCGATGGCCGGTTTCGCCAGCGCGAGGCTCGCGGCGATTGCAAGGCGGGTGAGGCCGATCCGGCGCATGGGATGAAGGCTCCTTCGTGTTCCATCAGGGGGTCGTGTTCCATCAGGGGGTCAGGCGCACGCCCAGCAGCAGAGTATGCGCCTGATAACTGGAGTTTGCGGCATTCACGCGGTAATTCTCGAAGGCATAGGAGCCGCGCACCGCGACCATGCGGTTGAGCTTGTATTCGAGCCGCAGGCCACCGATGAGCTGCAATTCGCGCCGGTTGACCTGCTGGTACTCCGTCTCGGCAAACTGGAAGGTGGTGGTCGCCGTGAAATGGCGCAGGAAGGCATGCGTCAGCGTCGCCGTGCCGCGATAGACGATGGCACCGGAGGAGCCCGCGATCGTCGTCTCCGTGATCTCGGTCTGGGCGCGCAGGGCGAGCGTGGTCAGCGGCGAGATCGACCAGGTCAGCGTGGCATCGGCGGTCGGTGAGGCGAGGCGCGAGAGGCGCGTGTCATCGTAGGTGCGATCCGTGTAGCCCACGGCTGCTTCGCCGATGAGCGTGCGTGCGAGTTCGAAGGTCGAGCCCATGCGCAGGGTTGCACCGGTCGAGGAGCGCGCGAAGCCTGAGGCATCGCGCGATTCATCATAGATGCGCTTGTCCGCGCCAAGCTCGACAAAGGGCGTGACGAAGGGCACGATCTCGTAGCCCATGCGCAGGCGCAGGCCGTAGCCCGTGAGGTTGCGCGAGCCCTGGCTGGTGGTGACGCCGCCTGATTCGAGATCCGAATAATCCGCGCGCTCCACATTGCCGCGAAGGCCGAGGCGGAGCCGGCCGAAGCGTCGCGTCCCGCCCAGGCTTGCCGTATTGGCGTAGTAGGGCGTGCGGCCGGTGGTTCCGGCGGGCAGGTTCACGTTGCTCGCGCTCTCGGTGTCGATGCGTGAGCGGATCTCGCCCTCAAGGGTCAGCTCCCGGCTCACATCGAGACGCAGGGTGCCGCGCGCATCGCCCTCGGGGCGGTTCACATCCCGCACGGCAGAGTAGCGCGTGAAGATGCCGCGCAATTCGAAATCGAGTTGATGCTGGCTCCAGTCCGAGTTCGCCCGCAATTCGGTCTCTAGGCGTTGGAAGCTCGAACCCTTCCTGCTGGTCGCGGAGCGCGCGGCATTGGTATCATAGCCACCGCTCATCTCCAGCCCGGGACGGAAGACCATGCCGCCCGAGCGGATGCCCAGCGGCGCGTAGGGGTCCTGCTCCAGCGGAAGGTGGCGCGGTCCGCTTGCATTCACGGGCGGCAGGCCGGGTGCCGGTTTGATCATGCTGCTCGCCAGCGGCGGAATGCCGGCAGTTGACGCATCGCGCAAGCGCATGCCCGTGAGCTCGCCGGGCCGCGCGCCGCTCGTCACGAGGCGGCGTGGCGCAGGATTGGCGGGCGGGGCCTTGGGATTGACGGCGCCGGGGCGCGAGGAATCGCTGGCCGCGCGGCTGTTCGCGGTGTTCGGGCGCTTCTGGAGCGATTGCCACGAGGTTTCGGGCACCGGTGCGATCACGGGTTCGTCCGGTGGCGGGGGAAATCCTGGCGTGTGCAGCCCGCGCAACTCGCCTTCGATGGCGCCGGGCGTGCCTGGCGCGCCATCCCTGAGGAATTGCGCGGCCGCCGGTGCGGCCGGAAGGCCAAGGACAAGGCCAAGGCCCGCCACGACCCCGGCTAGCCACGGCCGATGCGGGGCAGAGGTTGCCCTTGAGCTCTTCCAGCGGCTATCAGTGCAGCGCTTCGTCAAAGGGCTCGCCTCGGAAATCCCGTTCTTGGGCGAAAACGGCAGGGTTATACCCGTTGACGATCGGTAAAGAGTAATGGTTAACGCCCGGTTTCCAGCCGGGCAATTTTGTCCCGTTCCGGGCTTGCGCGATGGAGGGCAGGGCATGACGCAAAAGGGTGATGCGGCGATCCGGTCGGCCTTGCGCACGGTCGAAGTGGAGGCCCAGGGGCTCGCGCAATTGCGCGCGGCGCTCGGGAATGGCCTTGGCGCGCCCTTCCGCGAGGCTGTCGAGCGCATCCGCGCGACCGAAGGCCGGGTGATCGTCACCGGCATGGGCAAGAGCGGGCATGTGGGCCGCAAGATCGCGGCCACGCTCGCCTCGACCGGCACGCCCGCCTATTTCGTGCATCCGGCCGAGGCGAGCCATGGCGATCTCGGGATGATCCGCTCGGATGACGTGATTCTCGCGCTCTCCTGGTCGGGAGAGACGGCGGAACTCACCGATCTTGTGGAATATTCGCGCCGCTATCGTGTGGCGCTGGTAGCCATCACCTCGCGGCCCGACAGCGCATTGGCCACCCGCGCCGATGTGGCGCTGGTGCTCCCGCGCAGCGAGGAGGCCTGCCCGAACGGGCTCGCGCCCACGACCTCGACCACGATGCAACTTGTTCTGGGTGATGCACTCGCCGTGGCCCTGCTGGAAGCGCGCGGCTTCACGCCAGAGGATTTCCGCGCTTTCCATCCCGGTGGCAAGCTGGGGGCAAAACTCCGGCGCGTGACCGATATCATGCACAAGGGGGAGCGCCTGCCGGTGGTCAGCGAGGCCGCCCGGCTCGAGGATGTCATCGCCGAAATGGGAAGGAAGGGCTTCGGCTGCGCCCTCGTGATGGATGAGGCCGGGCTGCTCGCCGGCATCGTGACCGATGGCGACTTGCGCCGCAACTACCGCTCGGACCTGATGCAGAAGCCCGTTTCAGCCCTGATGACCCGCAACCCCCGGACTGTTCCGCCCGATCTCCTGCTCGGCGAGGCCGTGGAATTCCAGGAACGGCACAAGATCACGGTGCTGGTGGTGGCCGAGGGGCGCAATTGCCTCGGCCTCGTGCATTATCTCGATCGGCTGCGCGCGCGCGCGGCCTGAGCCTCAGGCCGCCTCGACAACCAAGGTCGCCCCATCCACCGAGAGAATGCGCACCCTGGCGCCGGCAGGAAGATCCGGCCCGTTCACGCGCCAGACCGAATCACCCACGCGGGCCTGTCCGCTGCCATTCTCGATGGCGGTCGCGAGCAGCACCACCTGCCCCTGCAAGGTGCGGGAGAGATCGTGCAGGTCCTGCGCGGCATCATTCACGGCCCGTCGGCCATAGACCATCCAGCCGGCCATGGCGGATGCCAGCGCCAGCGCGCCGAACAGCGCGAGTTCGACACCTGGCGTCAGCGAGGCCAGAGCAGCGATGAGCGCCATGACCAGGGCCGCAAGGCCGATCCAGAGCATGTAGGTGCCCGGCGCGATCACCACTTCGGCCGTAATGAGCGCGAGGCCGAGGCCCAGCCAGCCCCAGACCGGGGGAAGTCCCAGAAGTGACATCGGTGCCTCCCTTGGAGCGGTTCTCGCGCGAAGAAGGCGCGACAAAACAAGAAAGCGTCAGCCGCGCGAACCGCTATCGGGCACGGGGCGACGCGGTGCGTTGGTCTTCTCTTCGTCCGCGAGCGCGGATTTCGCGATTTCCGCGATGCCGCTGAGCGTGCCCACGAGCCCGCCCATCTCTGCCGGGATGATCATCACCTTCTGGTTGTTCGCGGTCGCGAACTTGCCCAGCGCGCCGATGTATTTCTCGGCCACGAGGTAGTTCACCGCACCCATGTCGCCCTTGGCGATGGCATCGGAGACCATGCGCGTGGCGTTTGCCTCGGCCTCGGCCTGCCGCTCGCGCGCCTCTGCATCGCGGAAGGCGGCTTCCTTGCGGCCCTCTGCGGCGAGGATCTGCGCCTGCTTCTCGCCCTCCGCCTTGAGGATTGCGGCCTGCCGCTGTCCCTCGGCTTCGAGAATGGCAGCGCGACGGTCGCGCTCGGCCTTCATCTGGCGGGCCATGGCGGCGGCGAGATCGGCCGGCGGTTCGATATTCTTCAGTTCGATGCGCGTGACCTTCACGCCCCAGGGCGAGGCAGCGGCATCGACCACATTCAGCAGCTTGCCGTTGATCTCGTCGCGGTTCGAGAGGAGCTGATCGAGGTCCATGGAGCCCATGACATTGCGGATATTCGTCATGGTGAGGTTCAGCAGCGCGTTCTGGAGCTGCGCGACCTGATAGGTCGCGCGGGATGCATCAAGCACCTGGTAGAAAACCACGCCATCGGTGCGGGCCGAGGCGTTGTCCTTGGTGATGACCTCCTGGGTCGGCACATCCAGCACCTGCTCCATCATCACGATCTTCGCGCCGATGGTTTCAATGTAAGGGATGACGAGCCCGAGGCCCGGCGTCAGCGTGCGGTTGTAGCGACCGAAGCGCTCCACGGTGTAATGTTGGCCCTGCGGCACCTGCCGGATGCCCGCCATGATGGTGATGATGGCGAAGACGACGAAAATCGCCGCGACCACCGATCCCGCTTCAAAATTCATGCTGAAACCCCGATTCCGGATGCCGAGGATCTCGCCAGCGCGGCAAAGGCCCGACTGACAAGGATGGATGGGCTTGGCCATCGCCGCGTTCTCACCTCGCGGGGCGTGCAGCAGGCCGCAGCCGATTTCATCGCCGGGTAAAGCGGTTTCCGGTCAGCGGTTGCCGGTTGATCGCAGGCAATGCTTGAAAAACCGAAACTCATATCCAGCCCATCAATTCGCGGCGCACGATCGTCTCGATCACATCCATGCCTCCGTCGCTGTCGTTCAGCGCGGGGATATAGCTGAAATGCTCGCCGCCATTATGCTCGAAGATCTCGCGGTTCTCACCGTCCAGTTCTTCCAGCGTCTCGAGGCAATCCGCCGAGAAGCCGGGCGCGATCATGGCGAGGCGCTTCACGCCGGATTT
>NZ_JBJTDY010000053.1:0-4726 GCF_046092605.1 Rhabdaerophilum sp.
CCAGCTCTTCGGGCGTGCGGCCGGACCGGACCAACTCCACCATCTGTCGCCGGAACTCCGGCGGATAAGCACTTCGGAAACGAGGCATGGGACACTCCCGAAAATGACTTCAAAGGTGTCCACAAAAGCGGGTCAACTCCATATCTCGCCGCGCCTAAGGAGATACCAATCGTCAGCCACCCTCTTCATGCCCCTTTGCATACCACGATTGTGACCACATGGCGGGGTGTAAGTGACGGATTTTGGCTGTGTACCGGATCCACCGACCAAATCACGGAGGACTGGTGGAGCTGAGGGGATTCGAACCCCTGACCTCTGCAGTGCGATTGCAGCGCTCTCCCAGCTGAGCTACAGCCCCAATTCAGGGTGGCCGGTTCATCGCGGAACTTCTCGGTGAAGTCAACGGGCAATTCGTGCTGCTGCGCAACTTGAGGGCCTCTGCCGGCCTTGCCCGCCCATGCCCGCCTCGGATAGAGGTGGTGAGGTGGCGCTCGGTTTGCGTCGCCGTTCGCCCGGAAGCGTCTTCCGGTTCGGAGATCTGTTTGGGGCCTTCTCGATGAATCCGTTGCTCTGGCTTTTCGATACCGTCGTTTCCCTCTACATCTGGATGGTGGTCGCGCAGGCCGTGCTCAGCCTTCTGATCGGCTTCGGCATCGTGAATGCCCGCCAGCCGCTTGTCTCGTCGATCGGCGAGTTCCTGTATCGCGTGACGGAGCCCGTGCTGGCGCCCATCCGCCGGCGCATGCCGAATCTTGGCCCGGTGGACATCTCGCCGATGGTGCTCATCATCGGCCTGCTGTTTCTGATGCGCCTTGTGCATTGGGTGTTCTGAGGCAGCCGGCGCGGCTTCCGGGGCTTGCGCAGAGCGCGGGCCTCGGTCACTCTCTGCCTCACCAAACGGGAGGAGGGGTGCATGATCCGCAAGGGGAATGCCGCGTGCGTCGCGGCCATATCGGGTTTCCTGGCAGTGCCGGGACTGGCGCAGAACGCGGGCGATGCCACATTCACGCGCGTTGCTTACCCGACCGATTTCGAAAAGACCTTCCGCCTTTACGACAGGATCGACAAGCCGGACCGGAAGATCGTCCACTATCTCTACATCAACGAGCAGGCCCTGGCCGCGGTGAAACCGGGCGAACCCTTCCCGGATGGAACCATTCTGGTGATGGCCGACCGGGATATCGCTCTGGAAGCAGGCGGTGCGCCGCTCAAGGGTGCGGATGGCCGGCTCCTGCCGACGCAGCGCCTTCGGGCCATCGCGGTCATGGAGAAGCGCGCGGGATGGGGCGAGACCAACCTCTTCCCGGCCGAGCAGGATAACGGGGATTGGGAATACGCCTCCTTCAAGCCGGATGGCGCACCGAACCCCATCAAGCTGGATTCCTGTTATGCGTGCCATCTGCCGCAGAAGGGCCTCGATTTCACCTTTTCGGGCCAGAAAATCTACGATCTGAAGAAATGAACGAGCCCGCACCCGCCGGGTTTCTGCGTGCGGAAGGCCACGCCACATTGCTGCTCGTTCGCCTGACACCCAAGGGCGGGCGAGATGCGATCGATGGTCGGCAGGCCCTGTCGGACGGGCGGATGGTGCTGGCGGCGCGGGTGCGCGCCATCCCCGAGAACGGCGCTGCCAATGCGGCGCTCGAAGCCCTCCTGGCGGGCGAACTCGGCTATTCCGGTCGCGCGGTGAAGGTGGTTGCGGGTGCGACCTCGCGCCTCAAGACGATTCGCATTCAGGCAGCGTATCAGGAAGTGAGAGAAAGGCTGGCGCGCCGGGGTGTGGTGCTGCAAGGCTGACGGTTCAGACCAAGGTTGTGCGGCTCACGTGTTGCGATGCGACAGAGTTTTCGCTAACGGACCCCCTTGTTCCGTTTTCGCAACGTCTTTGTGGCACGACACGAAGACCAGACTTGGAAAACCCGATGCCGCGCACCTCTCCGGCCCAGCGCCCGCTTTCGCCCCATCTTCAGATCTACAAGCCGACGATCACGATGGTAATGTCCATCCTGCATCGTGTCACCGGCGCGGCTTTGTTCTTCGGCACGCTTCTGGTGGTCGCGCTCCTCGTGGCGCTGGCGGCCGGCAAGGACGCCTACGGAACCGTTCAGGCGATCTATGGTTCCTGGATCGGGAAGCTCGTGCTGTTCGGTTACACATGGGCGCTCTTCCACCACATGCTCGGCGGCCTGCGCCATCTCATCTGGGATACGGGTGCCATGTTCGGGCGCGAAGCCCGCATGAAGCTCGGCTGGGCGACCATCATCGGCTCGGTTGGCCTGACGGCGCTCGTCTGGGCAATGGTGCTGATGCGCTGAGGGGGATGAAACATGTCGCATAATCCGAACTCGATCCGCACCCCGCTCGCCCGTGTTCGTGGCCTTGGCGCTGCGAAATCCGGCACCGGCCATTTCTGGCTGCAGCGCCTGACCGCGGTCGCGAACATTCCGCTGACCTTCGCGATGGTGGTGATCGTCCTGATGCTCGCGAAGCTTGATTATTCTGGCGCCCGCGCGCTGGTGGCGAACCCGCTCGTCGGCATCCTGCTCATCGCCTTCCTCGTCTCGGCCTTCGTGCATATGCGGCTCGGCATGCAGGTGATCATCGAGGATTACGTCCATGAGGAGGGCCGGAAGATCGCGCTCATCCTCCTCAACACCTTTTTCGCGGTGCTGATGGGGCTCGCCTCCATCTACGCCATCCTCCGCATTGGCCTTGGCGGCTGAGCGGTTCGTTTCGAATTCACGGCAGGGAACCTGTTTCATGGCAACGAAGGACGCGAAAGCGAAGGGCACGTTCGAGATCAACGGACGCGCCTATCCGGTTACCGATCACACTTTCGACGTGGTGGTGGTGGGCGCGGGTGGTGCGGGCTTGCGCGCCACGGTCGGCTGCAGCCAGGCGGGCCTGCGCACGGCCTGCATTACCAAGGTGTTCCCCACCCGCTCGCACACGGTGGCGGCGCAGGGCGGCGTTGCCGCGGCGCTCGGCAATATGGGGCCGGATGAGTGGAAATGGCACATGTATGACACCGTGAAGGGGTCGGACTGGCTGGGCGACCAGGATGCCATCGAATATCTCTGCCGAAACGCACCGGCGGCGGTTTATGAGCTCGAGCATTGGGGCGTGCCCTTCTCGCGCACCGAAGAGGGCAAGATCTACCAGCGCCCATTCGGCGGCATGACCACTGATTATGGCAACGGCCCGCCGGCCCAGCGCACCTGCGCGGCGGCAGACCGCACGGGCCACGCCATCCTGCACACCCTTTATGGCCAGGCCCTGCGGAACTCGACCGAGTTCTTCATCGAGTATTTCGCCATCGACCTGATCATGGATCAGGAAGGCGTGTGCCGTGGCGTCGTCGCCATGAAGATGGATGACGGCACGATCCACCGCTTCCGCTCGCAACTCTGCATTCTCGCGACCGGCGGCTATGGCCGTGCCTATTTCTCGGCCACCTCCGCGCATACCTGCACGGGGGACGGCAATGCGATGGTTCTGCGCGCCGGCCTGCCGCTGCAGGATATGGAATTCGTGCAGTTCCACCCCACTGGGATCTACGGCGCGGGCTGCCTCATCACCGAGGGCGCACGCGGCGAGGGCGGGTACCTCACCAATGCGGGCGGCGAGCGCTTCATGGAGCGCTACGCGCCCTCCGTGAAGGATCTCGCCCCGCGTGACATGGTCTCCCGCGCCATGACCATGGAAATCCGCGAGGGCCGTGGCGTCGGCAAGAGCGGCGACCACATCCACCTGCATCTCGAGCATCTCGACCCCGCGATCCTCCATGCCCGCCTGCCGGGCATTTCGGAAAGCGCGAAGATTTTCGCGGGCGTGGACGTGACGAAGGAGCCGATCCCGGTTCTGCCGACCGTGCACTACAACATGGGCGGCATCCAGACGAACTATCATGGCGAAGTCGTCACCATGAAGGGCGGCAACCCGGATACCATCGTCCCCGGCCTGATGGCTGTGGGCGAAGCGGCCTGCGTGTCGGTGCACGGCGCGAACCGCCTCGGCTCGAACTCGCTGATCGACCTCGTGGTCTTCGGCCGCGCGGCCGGCCTGCGTGCCGCCGAACTGGTGACCGCCGGCGCGAAGCAGCCGGAACTCCCGGCGAGTTCGGCCGATCTCTCGCTCGGCCGCCTCGATCATTACCGCTATGCGAATGGCGGCACCTCCACGGCGGAACTTCGCCTCAGGATGCAGAAGACCATGCAGGCGAATTGCGCGGTCTACCGCACCGGCGAGACGCTGGAGGAAGGCTCCAAGCTCATCCACGAGGTGTGGAAGGGCATCGAGGACATCAGGGTCACGGATCGCAGCCTCGTCTGGAACTCGGACCTTCTCGAAACCCTCGAATTCGACAACCTGATCGTTCAGGCCGTCGTGACGATGGATTCGGCCGTGAACCGCACGGAATCGCGCGGCGCCCATGCGCGCGAGGATTTCCCGGATCGCGACGACAAGACCTGGATGAAGCACACGCTCGCCTGGATGGATGAGAACAAGCGCTCGGTGACGATCGATTATCGCCCGGTGCATTCCTACACCATGTCGAACGACGTGCAGACCATTCCGCCGAAGCAGCGCGTGTATTGAGGAGCCTGCAATGGCCCAGTTTCAACTCCCCAAGAATTCCCGCCTGACAGAGGGCAAGACCTGGCCGAAGCCGCAAGGTGCTGATGGAAAGCTCGCGAACAACCTGCGCGAATTCCGCATCTATCGC
>NZ_JBJTDY010000054.1:0-19393 GCF_046092605.1 Rhabdaerophilum sp.
CAGCGCATTGAAATGGTGGATCAGCCGGTCGGGCGCGAGTTCCGCCATGGGGACATTGGTGTATCCGAAGCTGACGCCGATGGTCGGCACCCCGAGATTGCGCGCGGTTTCAAGGTCCGTGATGCTGTCGCCTACCATGATCGCGCGCTCCTTCGTGCCGCCGCAGGCGCGGATCGTTTCGGCCAGCACGCGCGGGTCGGGCTTGAAGAAGGGGAAGGTCTCGCGGCCGACGATCGCGCGGAAGCGGTTCTTCACGCCCAGCGCTTCCACGAGGGCCAATGAGTGCCGCTCCGGCTTGTTCGTGCAGATCGCGAGCGTGAAACCCTTCATGGCAAGGCGATCGAGTGCTGCTTCCACGCCATCAAAAAGGTGGCTCTCCTCTGCGATGCGGTCGAGGTAAATCGGCAGGAATTCCGCGAAGAGCTGCTCCAGCTTCTCGGGAAGCAGGGGCATGCCGGAAGCCTTGAAGCCCCGCTCGATCAGGGCTTTCGCGCCGGCACCGACGAGTTCACGCGCTTTCGCGGTGGGAAGCGCGGGCAAGCCCTCGCGGGTGAGCAGGATGTTCAGCGTCGCCATGATATCGGGCGCGGTCTCGGCCAGCGTGCCATCGAGATCGAAAACCAGCGTGCCGCGCATCGGGGCGAACCTTCCTGTCGTGAAAAAGCCGATCGGGCCGGGGCGGATTTTCCGCAGGCGATCGGTTAGCGTTCCGTAGCGGAGAGAAGCGATTCGCTTCAAGTGGACGTTCGTCATCCGGTTACGGGGAGGGGATCATGCTCCATCGCAGCCTTTTGCCTGTCATGGTCGTTCTGGCATGCGTCGGGTCTGTCCGGGCCGAGAATTTCATGTTCGCGCCAGCGCCGCACCGGGAATTGAACCGCATCTTCCGGGTCGATCGCGCCACCGGCGAGATGGGGGCCTGCAACTACGCGATCAAGGACGAGAATTCGGTTGGCCTCACCCTCTGCTACCCGGCCGGCGAGGGAGCGAAGGCCGGCGAGGCCGGAGATTACGCGCTCGTGCCCTCGAACCACCGGGCGGAGGCCGGCATCTATCGGGTCAATCGCCGAACGGGGGATGTCAGCGTCTGCTTCGTGCGCGGCGATCAGGAAGTCGTCTGCACAACTCCGGCGCGATGATCGGCCGGGCAAGGTGCCGGTGCGGCCTCTGTTCCGCCGCATATCTCGCTTCCCATCAGGGGGTTGTCGTCCTCGCCGGAAGGCCGTAAGGGCGAAGCGGAAGGTTTTGTGGCGCAAGGCGCCTGTTTTTCTGCCAGCCTGGCGATGATCAGGCTTCGAACAATCCCGGCCTGATTTAGCCAGGCCAGCAAGAGACGGGTGGTCCATGATCGGTTTTTCTCGCGCGTTTTCCCTTCGCGCCCTTGCGCTGGCTGGCGCGCTGGTGATGTCTGGCGCGCTGGTGATGTCTGGCGCGGCCTTCGCTCAGACGGCTCCAGCTCCCGCTGCGCCGTCGCCGCCGCCGGCCAACTTCCCGGCTTCGCATATCGCGATCGCGGCCGAGGTGCTGAAGACCTCCGGCCTGATGCGCACCTTCGAGGCCAGCACGCCGAATGTCGTGCAGATGCTGCGCGCCAACATGAGCCGCACGCGCCCGGAACTCGTTCGTCAGATCGAGGAATCTCTCAAGGTTGTCGAAGGCAAGATGATCGAAATGACCAATGATGGCCTGAAGGGTGCTGCCGGCTACCTCGCCAGCCGCATGACCGAGGCGGAACTGAAGGAAGTGAACACCTTCCTCACGAGCCCCGTCGGCAGGAAATATGTCGAGACGCTTCCCGCCTTCATGGAAGACATCTTGCCCTATCTCGAGCAGTGGACGCAGGTGGTGGGCCAGGAAGCCATGGTGATCTTCCGCGCCGAGATGGCGAAGCGCGGCGCCCCGCTCTGATCGGTCCTCACGCGATTGTGTGATGCGGCGCGGGTGAAAGCCATCCGCGCCGTTTTTATGTCGGTTGTCGCGGCTGAGCTTGCCGCGTCGAGAACGGGTCGGGGGCGGCTATGGAATTCGACGTCGATCTCTTCGTCATCGGGGGTGGTTCGGGCGGCGTTCGCGCGGCACGGATCGCGGCGGCCCATGGCGCAAGGGTGATGCTCGCGGAAGAATTCCGCATGGGCGGCACCTGCGTCATCCGCGGCTGCGTGCCGAAGAAGCTCTATGTGCTTGCCGGGCGCTTCGCCCGTGATTTCCGCGAGGCCAGGGGCTTCGGCTGGCAGGTTGGCGAAACCTCCCATGACTGGAATGCGCTGGTTTCGGCCAAGGAGGCCGAGATCACCCGCCTTGAAGGCCTCTATGCCAAGGGGCAGGCGAGCGCGGGCGTCACCGTGGTGAAATCCCGCGCGGTGCTCGAAGGCCCGCACGAGGTTCGGATCGTCGACGAGAACCGCGTCGTGCATGCGCGGAACATTCTCCTCGCCACCGGCGGAAGGCCCAATCTCGATCACGGCCTGCCGGGCATCGAGCATGTCGTGACCTCTGATGAAGTCTTTGATCTTAAGGAATTTCCCAGGCGCATTCTCATTGCTGGCGGCGGCTATATCGCGCTGGAATTCGCCGGCATCTTCCGCGATCTCGGCGCGGAAGTGGCCGTCATCTACCGTGGCGAGAAGCCCCTGCGTGGCTTCGATGTAGACCTCCGCGATGGCCTGATCGACGCCTATTCCAAAGCGGGCATCCGCTTCCTGTTCAACGATACCTTCATCCGCATCGAGAAGACGGCAGAGGGCCTCATCGGCCATACCAGGGCCGGCGAGAAACTCGCGGCCGACCAGATCCTTTTCGCCATCGGCCGCGCGCCGAATGTGGAAGGCCTTGGCCTCGAAAAGGCGGGGGTCGCGCTCGGCAAGGATGGGGCGATCGCGGTTGATTCCGCCTCGCGCACGAATGTGTCGCACATCTTCGCGGTGGGAGACGTGACGAACCGCGTGAACCTCACGCCCGTGGCCATCCGCGAGGGGCACGCCGTGGCCGATAGCCTGTTCGGGGGGGCGACGGGCATCGTGCCGTGGCAGGTCGATCACTCGAACATCCCCACGGCGGTGTTTACCACGCCGGAACTCGGAACCGTGGGCCTCACGGAAGAGGATGCGCGCGCGGCTTTCCCGGTTGTCGATCTCTACAAGACCTCGTTCCGCGCCATGAAGGCGACACTCTCCGGCGCGGATGACCGTGTGATGATGAAGCTGCTCGTCAATCCCGAGACCGACCGAATCCTCGGCTGCCACATCCTCGGCGAGGGCGCGGCCGAGATGATCCAGCTCGTGGGCATCGCGGTGAAGATGGGCGCGACCAAGCGCGATTTCGATTCCACCATGGCGCTTCACCCCAGCGCGGCTGAAGAACTCGTGACGATGCGCACCCGCACAGCCCGTTTCGAGCGCACGAGTTGAACGAGCCGCGCCTCGAGCGAACCTGAATCCCGGGCCTCTGCCCGGAGGGCAACAGGAGTTCGCGAAAAGGCATTTCCTCTCGCCAGAACGGGCATTTGCGGTTAAAGAGCCTCTCCGTCCTCGGGGGAGGGCGATCTTTCGAAACAAGGTGCTGTCATGACCTCGCGTACGCTCGATACCGTTGCAAAAAGGCCCTGGACCCCGGCATCCTGGCGCTCTTTCCCGATCGCGCAGGTTCCAAGCTATCCGGATACTGCCCTTCTGGAAGCAACCGAGAAGCAGCTCCGGAGCTTTCCTCCGCTGGTTTTCGCGGGCGAGGCGCGCAAGCTCAAGCGGGCGCTGGCCAAGGTCGCGGCCGGCGAGGCCTTCCTGCTGCAGGGCGGGGATTGTGCCGAGAGCTTCGCGGAGCATTCGGCGAACCACATCCGCGATTTCTTTCGTGTTTTCCTGCAGATGGCGGTGGTTCTCACCTATGCCGGCTCCTCGCCGGTAGTGAAGGTCGGCCGCGTCGCGGGCCAGTTCGCGAAGCCGCGTTCCTCGCCGGTCGAGAAGCATGACGGCGTGGAACTGCCGAGCTATCGCGGCGACATCATCAACGGCATCGAATTCACGCCCGAAGCGCGCAGTCCCGATCCGCGCCGGCAGGTGGAGGCCTATCGCCAGTCGGCCGCCACGCTGAACCTCATCCGCGCTTTCGCGACCGGCGGTTATGCCAGCCTCGACAACGCCCAGAAATGGGTGCTCGATTTCGTGCAGAACAGTCCGGCCTCGCATCGTTATCTCGATCTCATCGGGCGCATCACGGAAGCGCTGCAATTCATGCGCGCCATCGGCATCAATTCCGAGACGCACCCGGAAATGCGCCTGACCGAGTTCTACACCAGCCACGAGGCGCTGCTGCTCGGCTATGAAGAGGCGATGACCCGCGAGGATTCGACCCATCCCGGCGATCATGTCGCGACTTCCGGCCACATGCTCTGGATCGGCGATCGCACGCGCCAGCCGGACCATGCGCATGTCGAGTTCTTCCGTGGAATCCTGAACCCGATCGGCCTCAAATGCGGACCCTCGCTCACGCCGGACGGCCTGCTCGAGCTGATCGACATCCTGAACCCGGATAACGAGGCCGGCCGCCTCACGCTCATCTGCCGCTTCGGCTCGGACAAGGTGGGCAATCATCTGCCGGATCTGATCCGCGCGGTGAAGCGCGAGGGCAGGAACGTCGTCTGGTCCTGTGACCCGATGCATGGCAACACCATCTCGCTCGGCGCCTACAAGACCCGGCCCTTCGATCGCATCACGCAGGAAGTGAAGAGCTTCTTCCAGATCCACCGATCCGAGGGCACCTATGCCGGCGGCATCCACCTCGAAATGACCGGCAAGAACGTCACGGAATGCACCGGTGGTGCCAAGACCGTGACCAACGAGATGATCGCCGACCGCTATGACACCTTCTGCGATCCGCGCCTCAACGCGGAGCAGGCGATCGAACTCGCCTTCATGGTCGCGGACCTGATCAAGAAGGAAAAGAGCGAATTGGGCACGCTGGTGCCGGCCGCTGCGGAGTAAAGCTCCCTTTCCGCCAAGGACAGAGGAGGGCGGGCTTCTGACCCACCCGTCTTAAGGTCTTGTTTCCCATGTTTTGCTTTCGTGGCAGAGTGTTTCCCGCGCCACGGGATTGCCGCGATTTTGAGAGGTTTTCTTAAGGTTTCGGCAGGAAACCTGTCGTTCTCAGAACGGGGAACGGTCATGCGTTATCATCTCTCTGCCGTGGGCGCCGGCTTTGCCGCGGCGCTCGTTGTTCTCTTCCACACGCCATCCTATGCTGCTCAGGGCCGCAACGCCGCCGCGGCCGCGGGCCTCGCCGTGGGTGCCGCCGGATTGTACATGCTCATGCAAGGGCGATCCCAGGCCGAGCCGATCGTCGAGGAAGAGGTGATCGTGGAGCGCCGCCGGCCGCGTTATGTCCCGACCTGCCACCTGGAACGCAGGAAGGTGTGGCTGGACGATGAAACCTACACCTATCGCCGCGTCGAGGTGTGCGAGTAACCGATCCCCCGGAACCTGAACGGCAGGCAACAATGCCGTTCAGGTTGGGGCCAAGGCCAAGGCCTTAATCTTCGCAGCATGAAGACCGGATGCGAGCGGATCGCGTTCGCCAGGTCTTCCGGTTCGGAGACAGAGCCATGAAGGCATCGATTCCCTTCGGCAAGAAGATTGCCGCCGTCGCGTTCGCCGCCCTCGCGATGGGCGCTGGCCTCACGATGAATGCCGGCGAGGCAGAGGCCCGCAACGGCCGCAAGGGTGCGCTGATCGCGGCGGGTATTCTTGGTGCTCTGGCTGTGGGTGCCATCGCCGCCCAGGCGAACGAGACACGTCACGGCGGCCATTATGTCGATGACGTTGAAACTTTCGACGACATCCATGGCCCCGCCTATCATCGGCCGCGCCGCTTCTACCAGCAGCCCGTGCAGTATCATCCCGATTACCATCCCTATCGGGGGCAGGGCTATCGGCACCATCGCCGCCATTACGGCTATTCGGAGACGGGCTATGCTTATCGCGGGCCGGTCTGCACGCTGAGGAAGCAGCAGGTCTGGGATGGCTATGGCTGGCGCTTCCAGCGGGTGCAGATCTGCCGCTGACGCCGCGACCAGCCGCAAGAACAGGAAAGCCCGGCTCATCGAGCCGGGCTTTTTTATGCGATCGCCGTGGGGGCCCGGCGATCCGTCAGAACTTCACGCCACCGCCCATCCGTGCCGTGTTGATGCTGATTTCGGGCCGTAGCCCGCCGGAGGCAAACTGGATATACTGCCATTCCACGCGCAGGAAGGCGTTCGAGAACAGGGTCATGTCCACGCCCGCGCCAACCGTGCCGCCATAGGCGATGCCGCGCCGGCCGAGCGAGCCGGCGAAGGTGCCGCTGGTGGGCGGTGGCGCGCTGGTATCGTCGCGCGTCCATGAACCTGTCGTGCTCGTGCGGCCATCGATGTTGCCGAACGCGATACCGGCTGTGAGATAGGGCATGAAATATCCGGCAGCCCAGCCCACGCGGCCGCGAAGGGTGCTCCATTCCCGCACCCTGGCCCTGGCGGTTGTCGTGCTGGTCACCGTTTCCGTCACGGTGCCCGTAACGCGAAAGAGACCGTAAGGGCCCGCAGTGGTGGAAGAATTGAAGGAAGAGCGCGTATAATCGACTTCGAACCCCAGCACCACGTCGTCCCAGAGAGTGTTGACGCCGGCGAAGCCCCCGAAGGCCGTCTCGGCCTGGTTGGTCTTCCGCAGGTTGATCGTGCTCTCGAGCAGATCGGTATAGGTCGAATTCGGCAGCGCCTCGCGCGCGAGGCTGCCCCGCAGCATCGACGCATCCATCTGCGCGCTGGAATAGCCGACATAGCCGCCTGCATAGGCGCCGGCCCAATCGATGCCGTCGCTTTTTTGCAACGAATCCTTTGCATAGGCACCGCGCAGGTAGTCGGCCGCCTGGCTCGCGCCGGTGCCCGCGAGGGCGGCGATCGTGAGGCTCCCGAGCAGAAGACGAACCGACATGACTGCACTCCTTTAACCCGGCCACCCTTGATGGAACCTGCAATTCCGGCACGAGGCAGGGGGCGCCGACACCTGGAGAATAAAAAAGTAACCTTACTGCCCCGTTAAGTGCTTCCTGTGCGTTAAGCCCCGATTTGGAACGCTCCCGCAGGGCTGTCGCCAACCCCACGATTGTCAGGGCAGGCGGAGGGGATTACATGCGAAGCCATGAACTCCGCTCCTGTCCGCCGCTCCCTCGCGCTTGCCCAGTTGAACCCCGTGCTCGGCGATGTCGCCGGCAATCTCTCGCGGGCGCGGGAGGCACGCGCGAAGGCCGCGCTTGCGGGCGCGGATGTCGTGATGTTCCCGGAATTGTTCCTCATCGGCTATCCGCCCGAAGATCTCGTGCTGAAACCGGCCGTGCAGGATGCCTGCCGGCAGGCGCTCGATGAACTCGCCCGCGACACCGCCGATGGCGGCCCCGCCGTGCTGATCGGCCTGCCCTGGAAAGAGGGCGACAGGCTCTTCAATGCGATCGCCGCGCTCGACCGGGGGCGGATTACCGGCGTGCGCTTCAAGGTCGACCTGCCGAATTACGGTGTGTTCGACGAGAAACGCCTGTTCGATTCCGGCCCCATGCCCGGCCCGCTGCCGTTGCGCGGCCTGCGCCTCGGCCTGCCGATCTGCGAGGATATCTGGAGGGCTGAGGTGGTCGAATGCCTCTCCGAGACCGGCGCGGAAATCCTGCTCGTGCCGAATGGCTCGCCCTATCGGCGCGGCGTGGTGGATGAGCGCATGAATGTCGCGGTCGCGCGCGTGGCCGAGAGCGGGCTCGCGCTGGTCTATCTCAACCAGGTCGGCGGGCAGGACGAGCTTTTCTTCGATGGCGCGAGTTTCGGGCTCAATCCCGGCGGCGCGCTGGCTTTCCAGATGCCCGGTTTTTGCGAGGAATTGCAGATCGTCACGCTGGAGCAGGGCGCTTCGGGCTGGCGCATCGCCGAAGGGCCGAAAGCCTTGCTCGAAGAGCAGGACAAGGCCGATTACACCGCCTGCATGCTGGGCCTGCGCGATTATGTCGAGAAGAACCGCTTCGCGAGCGTGGTGCTTGGCCTTTCCGGCGGAATCGATTCCGCGATCTCGGCGGCCCTCGCGGCGGATGCCCTCGGGCCCGATCGCGTGCATGCCGTGATGCTGCCCTACCGCTACACGTCCGAAGACAGCCTGAAGGACGCCAAGGATTGCGCATCCGCGCTTTCGATCCGCTACGACATCCTGCCCATCGCCAGCGCGGTGGAGGGGCTGGAAGCAGCCTTGTCGCCGCTTTTCGCGGGCACGAAGCGTGACATCACGGAAGAGAATCTGCAGTCCCGCGTGCGCGGAACGATTCTCATGTCGATTTCCAACAAGTTCGGGCCGATGGTCGTGACCACCGGCAACAAGAGCGAGATGAGCGTGGGTTACGCCACGCTCTATGGCGACATGAATGGCGGCTTCAACCCGATCAAGGATCTCTACAAGATGGAAGTCTATCGCCTCGCGGCCCTGCGCAATCGCTGGAAGCCGCAGGGTGCCAGGGGGCCCGATGGCGTGGTGATTCCCGAGAACATCCTCACCAAGGCCCCCACCGCCGAACTGCGCGAGAATCAGAAGGATCAGGATTCGCTGCCGCCCTATCCCGTGCTGGACGATATTCTCGAATGCCTCGTGGAGCGCGAGATGCGACTGCCCGAAATCGTTGCGCGCGGGCATGAGCGGGCGACCGTCGAGCGCATCGAGCATTTGCTGGCCATCGCCGAATACAAGCGCCGGCAATCCGCCCCCGGCGTGAAGGTGACGCGCAAGAATTTCGGCCGCGACCGACGCTACCCCATCGTCAACCGCTTCCGAGACCGCTCCGAAGGGGCCTATGTGCCCGATCCGGCAATTCAGCCCGAGCCGATGAAGAATCTGGGGGAGGCCTATGATGGCTAAGCCGGTCTTCCGCTTCGCCCCTTCTCCCACGGGCTACCTGCATATCGGCAATGCCCGCACCGCCCTCTGGAACGCGCTTCTGGCGCGGAAAAGCGGCGGCACCTTCCTGCTGCGCTTCGACGATACGGATTCCGACCGCTCGAAGCCGGAATATGCCGCGGGAATTCTGGAGGACCTCGCCTGGCTCGGCATTCCGCCGGACCGGATCGAGCGGCAATCGGATCGCGCGGCTCGGTATGCGGCGGTGCTCGAGGATTTCAAGGCGCGGGGGCTGGTCTATCCGGCCTACGAGACGGCCGAGGAACTCGACCGCAAGCGCAAGCGCCAACAGGCAAGGGGTCTCCCGCCGGTTTATGATCGCGCGGCTCTTCTGCTCACCGAAGCCGAACGCGCAAAGCTGGAGGCCGAGGGGCGCCAGCCGCATTGGCGCTTCAGGCTCTCCGGCGACACCGTTCGCTGGCAGGATGGCGTGCGCGGCGAATGCCATATCGAGACGGCCTCGCTCTCCGACCCCATTCTCGCGCGCGCCGATGGGCAGGTGCTCTACACTTTCGCCAGCGTGATTGACGACGCGGATTTCGGCATCTCCGATGTGCTGCGCGGCGAGGATCACGTCGCCAATACCGCGGTGCAGATCGAGCTGTTCGGCGCGCTGGGTGCGAACCTGCCGCGGTTCGCGCATCACAACCTGATCGCCTCGGCCAATGGCGAGGAGATGTCGAAGCGCACCGGCGCGCTCTCGCTGCGCTCCTTCCGCGCGGAAGGCGTGGACCCGCTGGCGGTCGCCATCGTCGCGACACTCACCGGAACCTCCGAACCGATCCACCCGCTGGAGGGGTTGGCGGCGCTGGCAGAGCTTCTCGACCTGTCGAAGTTTTCCCGCGCGCTCACGAAATTCGATCCGTCGGAAATCACCGATCTCTCGGTCAAGCTGCTGCATGCCAGGCCCTTCGCGACGCTTCGGGAGCCGCTCGCTGCCCTGGGTATTTCAGGCCCGAAGGCCGAGGCGTTCTGGACGGCGATCCACGGGAATATCAGCCGGCTGGAGGAAACGTGCGAATGGTGGGGCCTGCTGATGCAGCCGCAGAACTTCGCCGTGGCCGAGACGGATTTTCTTGCCGAATGCGCCGAATTGCTGCCCGCCGAGCCGCTGGGGCCCGAAAGCTGGGGCCAGTGGGTGGGCGCGATTCAGGCGAGGACCGGACGGAAGGGCAAGGCGCTGTTCATGCCCTTGCGCCTCGCGCTCACGGGGCGCGAGCAGGGGCCGGAATTGAAGGCCGTGCTGGCCCTCTTAGGGCGGGCTGAGGCTCTGGCGCGTTTGGTGCCGGCGCAACGACGCGCACCTGCCGCCTGACGCCGTCCGCTCCAACCACTTCCTGCATCTGCCCCTGCCCGCCATTCAGCACCCGTTCGTTGCCAAGACGAGGCCCGATGCCGGCCGTACCGGTGCCGGCCGTGGGAATGGCGCTCTCGGGAACCGGGGCAGGCTCCTCCACCGCTGGCGCGCGAGCCGGCGCAGGCTGGCTGCGTTGCTGGCCGCGCGCATTCGCCTGCTGGCGTTGCGGAGCCGCGCCACGCAATTCCCTGGGGCGAGACATGGCCTCGGCCTGCTCGCGGGATACGACGAGGTCGCCTTTCCGCGCTTCCACGTAATCCTCCTGCCCCCTCGCGAGTTGCGCGACGGTGTAGCCCGGCGGCCGGCAGAAGCAGGCATTGTCTCGGCTCTCGCGAAACTTGAGCGCGAAGGGGAACGCCGTATAGGCCTGCCCTTCCCGCGTCGCGGCGGTCTCGATCTCGGCCCCGAGGCGCATATACATCACCACGGTCTCGGCGGCGGGGCAGAGCGCCTGGCAGACCTGGCCATGCTCGTCGCGCGCCGTCAGGCCTTCGAAGTTCACGGGGAAGAAGAAGCCATCGCAGGTGCGCACGCAAATGGGGGTGCGGCCGCCGAGGCGGGCCTTTTCCTTCAGCTCGTCCTCAAGCGCGGCATCGATTTCGGAGAAGCTCTCCCGACGCTGATCGACAGTCGCATTGGAGCCGAAGAAACGCTCGAAAATGCCGGTTTGCGGCTGGGCATAGATCACGCCGCGCTGTTGGGGCTGGGCACTGTCGCAGCCATAGCGCTGAAAGGCGGCGAGAAGTTGCGCCCGGCGCGGCGCATTCGCGTCCATCGGCTCCGCCTGCCGAAGGCGCGCCTCCATCTGTTGCGCCTGCGCCCGCAGGGGCGCGCAGACCGGCGGAGGGCCACCGAAACCGAAGAAGCCGCGGTCGTCGCAATTGTTCGCGCGGATCGCATTGCGGATATTCGCGATCTCGACGCGCAGGCGCGCGGCTTCTCGCGGATTGCCGCCGATCGTATCTTGCCCGAGATTGGCGATCTCGGCCCGGATCGTGCTGCACATCGCCGGCTGGG
Organism: Rhabdaerophilum sp.; assembly: GCF_046092605.1. Taxonomy (NCBI): domain Bacteria; kingdom Pseudomonadati; phylum Pseudomonadota; class Alphaproteobacteria; order Hyphomicrobiales; family Rhabdaerophilaceae; genus Rhabdaerophilum; species Rhabdaerophilum sp. The sequence continues at coordinate 11,320 of NZ_JBJTDY010000054.1, forward strand.
CATGCGCCGCGCCGGCAAGGGCTGCCGCGAACAAGCCCGAAAGCACGAGACCCATGCTCCGGAAAAGGAATTTGCCTTCGCGCATCGAGCCCCTGGCCTTCGAGTTCGGCTTTTGCCGTATGATTCCGGTCCAAGGAATTTTGTTACGGCCTGATTGTGAAGCGAGCAAGGCAGGCCGTCGCGATTCTGCATGTCAAAACCAGATAAAGCCCGAAAAGAGCGACGATCGGGCGCGGTATCCGGCTTCAGGCCTCCTCGTCGCGGTCCATGCTGCTGGCGTTCAGCCGGCCCATGAGCTGTGCCAGAACCCGATCGAGCACCGCGAGATCCTCCGGCCGGATATCCTGGGTGAGATCGCGGGCGAAGGCGCGCGCCAGCGGCACGATCTCGGCATAGATCGCCTGGCCGCTCGGCGTCATCGCGAGAAAGGCCTCGCGCATGTCCTGATCGTTCGGCCTGCGCGCAAGGAGTTGGCGCTTCTCGAGCGTCGATACGGCACGGCTGACCGTGGTCTTGTGCATGCGCGAATGTTGGCCGATTTCGCGGGCGGTCATCTCGTTGAACTGGCCGAGGGTCGCGAGGATGCGCCATTCGGGAATCGAGATGCCGAACCGCTCGCCATAAACGCGGGCGAGGCTGTGACTGACGAGCGTCGCCAGCACATTCAACCGGTAGGGCAGGAAACCTTCCAGTTCCAGCACGTCGCTCTCCGTCATCGCCGGATTGCGCTTTTCCAAGAGGGAATCCATCGTGCGAGCCTTCATCGCCGGGGCAGGGCTTCAAGACGCCGCACCGGGTATCCTTTTGGCACCGTTTCGCGCGCGACACAACGCAAAACCTATTAACCCTTTGTAAGAAAAAGGATTATGGTCTCATTCTGGCCCACCCGCCTTAAACTTGATCCCAGTGCCGAATGTTCGGGCACCGCATGGGCCTTCCTGCCCACGGCTTGATCAATGTCGACATTCCGAGCGCGGCTCAGCCGCGCTCCCGTTGGCGTATGCTGATGGTGTCAAACGAGTATTCACCGATCTTCCACCAGGGCATCACCTCGCCGAGATAGGCATTGACACTGTCGAGGCCCTTCGCGAAGAGCGGATTTTGCGCCGCATATTCGGCATAGACAACCTTGGCCGCGTCAAATGCGGCATCCACCACCGGAAGCGGGAAGGCGCGAAGTTCCGTGCCGCGCGAGACAAGACGCTTCAGCGCCGGCGCATTCACCGAATCGTATTTGGCGAGCATCCAGTTATTGGCGCTCTCGCAGGCCTGCATGAGGATCGCCTGATAATGCTTCGGCAGGCGGTTCCACTGTTCCAGGTTCACGCAGAGGTGCAGCATGGCGCCGCCCTCCCAGAAACCGGGATAGTAGTAGTATTTCGCCACCTTGTTGAAGCCGAGCTTCTCATCGTCATGGGGGCCGACGAACTCCACGGCATCCAGAGTGCCTTTCTCGAGGGCGGGATAGATGTCGCCCGGCGCGATCTGCTGTGGCACCACGCCGATGCGCGCCAGGACGGCCCCGCCGGTGCCGCCGATGCGGAACTTCAGCCCCTTGAGATCCTCCAGCGAGGTGATTTCCTTGCGGAACCAGCCGCCCATCTGTGTGCCGGAATTGCCGGCGGGGAAGGAGATGGCGTTGAACTTCGCGAGCGCTTCGTTGACGATCTTGTCACCGCCGCCGAAATGCCACCAGCTGTGCTGCTGGCGCGCATTGGGGCCAAAAGGCAGGCCGGTGCCGAGGCCGAGGGTCGGGTCCTTGCCCACGTAGAAATAGGTCGGGGTGTGGCAGCATTCTATGGCGCCGGAGGTCACCGCATCCAGCGCCTGCAGGCCCGGCACGATTTCGCCCGCCGAGAACGCCTGGATCTGGAACCTGCCGTCCGTCGCTTCGCCCACGAGCTTGGCCAGTTGCTGGGCGGTGCCGAAAATCGTGTCGAGCTGCTTGGGAAAGCTTGAGGTCAAGCGCCATTTCACTTCTGGCATCGCCTGCGCGATGGCCGGTTTTGCGAGGCTTGTGGCCATCGCGCCCCCGGCAAAGCCCGAAAGCAGCATATCCCTGCGCCGCATGGTCGTCTCCCGCCTCTGCAAAAAAATAGTTGCGGACGAAACTTGTTTCCCGTTCAATCCGCCTTATGGTTCACAACGTTCAGGATTGCACAGGGCTTCCGCCGCGTCACGTGCTTCAAGCTGGCCATGGTCATTTTTTGCAGGTTCTTTTGCATGAGAAAATCCGTCCTTGCCCTTCCCGCCCGCCTTGGGCCGGGCCATGATCGCGCCAGCACAGCCGCGTCGTTGCTGTGCCAGGGAAGGAATGCCGCATGAAGCTTGCATCGTTGAAATCCGGCCGCGACGGTCGCCTGGTCGTCGTTTCGAACGATCTCACCCGCGCCACGGACGCAACCCACATCGCGCCGACCCTGCAGGCCGCGCTTGATCGCTGGGAATTGTTCTCCGGCGCGCTGTCCGATCTCGCGGAAGGGCTGGCGCATGGCTCCGTGCCCGCCTTCCGCTTCCATGAGCATGATTGCGCAAGCCCGCTTCCCCGTGCCTACCAATGGGTGGATGGCTCGGCTTATGTGAACCATGTCGAACTCGTGCGGAAGGCGCGCGGGGCGGAGCTTCCGGAGAGCTTCTGGACCGACCCGATGATGTATCAGGGCACATCCGACGCCAATATCGGCCCGCGTGACGCCGTTCGCGTCGCCTCGCTGGACCATGGCGTCGATTGCGAGGCGGAAATCGCCGTCATCACGGGCGACGTGCCGGCGGGCGCGACCCGCGAGCAGGGCCTCGCGGCCATCCGCCTGGTGATGCTGGTGAACGATGTCTCGCTGCGCAATCTCATCCCGGCAGAACTCGCGAAAGGCTTCGGATTCCTGCAATCGAAGCCGCCGAGCGCCTTCTCGCCGGTTGCCGTCACGCCCGATGAGCTGGGCGATTCCTGGAGGGATGGCAAGCTGCACCTGCCGCTGTTGACCGCCATCAATGGCCATGCCTTCGGCCAGCCGGAGGCAGGCGAGGAAATGACCTTCGATTTCGGCACGCTGATCGCCCACGCCGCGAAGACACGACCGCTTTCGGCCGGCACGATCGTGGGCTCCGGCACGGTCTCGAACCGCGATCCCGATGGTTCGCCGGGGCGTCCGGTGGGGGAGGGCGGGCGCGGCTATTCCTGCATCGCCGAATTGCGCATGGTCGAGACCATCCGCGAAGGCAAGCCGAAGACGCCGCTCCTCGGCTTCGGCGATACGGTGCGAATCGAGATGCGCGACCGGAAGGGCCACTCGATCTTCGGCGCCATCGAAAACCGCATCGAGCCAGCCGTTTAAGGAGGACCTGTGAGCACGCCCGCTTTCGCATCCGTCAACGACATGGCGGAAAAGACGATCACCTTCGCCGAGATCGGCAAGGACCTTTACGCTTTCACCGCCGAGGGCGACCCCAATACCGGCGTCATCATCGGCGATGACGGCGTGCTGATCGTCGATGCGCAGGCGACGCCCGCGATGGCGCGAGGCGTGATCGAGCGGGTGCGCTCGGTGACGGACAAGCCGATCACCCATGTGCTGCTCTCGCATTACCACGCGGTGCGCGTGCTCGGCGCCTCGGCCTACACCAACGCCAAGATGATCCTCGCCTCGGATGCCACGCGCGATCTCATCGTCGAGCGCGGCGAGCAGGATATGGCGAGCGAGATCGAGCGTTTTCCGCGCCTTTTCCGGGGGCAGGAGACCATTCCCGGGCTCACCTGGCCAAGCGTCACCTTCGCCACCGAAATGAGCGTGTGGCTGGGCAAGCGCGAGGTGCGCATCCGCCACCTCGGGCGCGGGCACACGGCGGGCGACACGATCGCCTGGGTGCCGGATGCGGGCGTGATGTTTTCGGGCGATCTCGTGGAGTATAAATCCGCCTGCTATTGCGGCGACGCGCATTTCACGGATTGGCCGGAAACGCTGAAACGGCTCGCAGCCTATGATCCCGTGGCGCTCGTGCCGGGGCGTGGCGATGCGCTCATCGGTCGCGAGAAGGTGAAGGCGGCCATCGCCGGCACCACGGATTTCCTTCAAGCGCTCTTTGGCACGGTGCAGCAGGCGGTGGCGCGCGGGGATGACCTGAAAACCGCCTACAAGGCCGTGCGCGCGGCGATGGACGGGCCCTTCGGCGCCTATGCCATCTACGAGCACTGCCTGCCGTTCAATGTCAGCCGCGCCTATGACGAGGCGCGGGGCATCAGCCATCCCGTGATCTGGACCGCCGAGCGCGACCGCGCGATGTGGGCCGAATTGCAGGGGTGAGGGTTATGCAGCGCGCGGGCGAATGGTCGAATAATCATGCGAGGCCTCGGCCTTCGACAGATCATGCGCCGTCTGCAGGTTCAGCCAGAACTGCGCCGTCGTGCCAAAGAAGCGGGACAGCCGCAGAGCGGTATCGGCGGTCACGTCGCGCTCCTCGCGCAGGATATCGCTTATGCGATTTCCCGGCACGCCAATGGCAGCCCCGAGTTGCCGTGCACTCATGCCGAGTGGGACAAGGAACTCCTCCTTCAGGATTTCACCGGGATGGCAGTGATAAAACGCCATGTTCTTGTGTCCCTCTAGTGGTAATCGGTGATTTCAACCTCGTCCGCACCGCCATCGCGCCAGACGAAGCACAGCCTATACTGATCGTTGATTCTGAGGCTGTGTTGCCCCTGCCGGTCACCCTTCAGAGCCTCAAGCCGATTGCCGGGTGGCATGCGCAAATCCTCCAGCGCGCTCGCAGCCTCCAGAAGGTTGAGCTTCAGGATGACTTTCTTCTCGATGGCGACGAGTGCGGTCGGGCAGCGGCCACCCTCGCGAACATAAGCCCGCAAAGCTTTGTCTCTGAACGAACGGATCATAAAATTCTCCTGTCGAAGAACCTGATTTCAGTTGTTTCATCGCAGCGCTCCTTGAATTCAGTTTCTCAGGTTCGACAGGTTCATCAGGCACAGGTGAGAAGCGCGATACATGAAACGTATCGCGTATCATCGTTCAAGTCAAGCTTGCCCTGCCTTGGTCTTTCCCCATGAACCAGCCCTATGCCACCTTCCGCTACACCCCCTCACCGGACCAGACGCGCGCCACGCCGGCGCGGCACAAGGTGGTCATCATCGGCGCGGGGCCGGTGGGGCTGAGCCTCGCGATCGACCTCGCGCTTCGCGGCCATGCGCCGGTGCTGCTCGATGATTCCGACCGCATTGGCGAGGGCAGCCGCGCGATCTGCTTTGCCAAGAAGACTTTGGAGATTTTCGATCGTCTCGGTGTCGCCGGGCCCTTGGTGGCCGAGGGTATTTCCTGGAAAAAGGGCAAGGTTTTCCAGCGTGATGCGCTGCTCTACACCTTCGATCTTCTGCCCGAGGACGGCCACAAGATGCCGGCCTTCATCAACATCCAGCAATTCGTGGTGGAGAAGGCTTTGGTGGATCGCGCGGTCGAGGTCGGCGGCGATCTGCGCTGGAAGAACCGCGTCTCCGGCCTTGAGCCGCAGAATGACGGCGTGCGGCTCATGATCGAGACGCCGGATGGCGAATATCGCCTCCATGCCGATCATGTCGTGGCCTGCGACGGCGCGCGATCGCCCGCCCGCGCGATGCTCGGGCTCGATTTTCCCGGCGAAATCTTCGAGGAACAATTCCTCATTGCCGATGTGAAGATGGAGGGCGATTTCCCCACCGAGCGCTGGTTCTGGTTCGATCCGCCCTTCCATCCCGGCGGATCGGCTTTGCTGCATCGCCAGCCCGACAATATCTGGCGGATCGACCTGCAACTTCCGGCCACGGCAGATGCCAATATCGAGAAGCAGCCGGAGCGCGTGCGCCCGCGCATCGAGGCCATGCTGAAAGCATTTTCATGCGAAGTGGCGCCCGGTTCGCGTGAAGAAAATGCGTTCACGAGAGACAGCCACTCGGATTTCTCCCTCGAATGGGTATCGATCTACCGGTTCCGCTGCCTGCGGCTGGAGCGCTTCCGCCACGGCCGCGTGATCTTCGCGGGCGATGCCGCGCATCAGGTCTCGCCGTTCGGTGCACGTGGGGCCAATTCCGGCATCCAGGATGCGGAGAACCTCGCCTGGAAACTCGCGGCCGTGCTCGATGGCGACAGCCCCGAAAGCCTGCTCGACACCTATGATCTCGAACGCGGCGAGGCGGCCGACGAGAACATTGCCCATTCCACCCGCTCCACGGATTTCATCGCCCCGCAGAGCGAGGCAGAGCGGCTTCTGCGCGATGCCGCCCTGGCGCTTGCCACCAACCACGGATTTGCCAAGCGCATGGTGAATTCCGGCCGGCTTTCCATGCCCACGGCCTATGCGGAAAGCCCGCTTTCCACCGCCGATCTTGGCGAATGGGTGCGCGGTCCCGCGCCTGGTGCTCCGATCCCCGATTCGCCGTTCGAGGGGGCCTACCTTAGCGAGCGTCTCGGGCGCGATTTCACGCTGCTCGCGGCGGATGAGGCCACGGCACGGCTTGCGCCGCCGGGTGTGGCGGTGCTTGTCGCGAACGAGGCGGTGGCCGAGCGCTTCGCGCTGGCACCCGGCAGTGGCTATCTCATCCGACCCGATGGCCATGTCGCGGCGCGTTTCCACCATGCCGAGAAGGGCGCGATCCGCGCGGCCCTGCGCCGGGCGCGTGGCAAGGCGGGGGAGGCGGCGTGATGGCGGAACTCGTCACCGAAAACCGCTTCGGCGATCCCGATCGCGCCTTTCGCCGGCTCATCGAGGCACGGCGCGGGCTCTCGCCGGTTGAAGCGGCGGCGCTCGATGCCCGCCTCGTGCTGCTGCTCGCGAACCATATCGGCGATGACCGGGTTCTCGAACAGGCCATCGCCGCCGCGAAGGCCGCGATGAAGGCCGATTGAAATTCATCGCTTTCATCCGCATCTCTCCTGCGAGCCAGAACGGCTGCGAGCCAGAACGGCTGCGAGCCAGAACGGCTGCGAGCCGGAACGGCTTATTCGACCGGGAGATGCCCATGATCCGCTTCTTTCTTGCCTTTATGATGGCTGCCTTTGTGCCGGCCGGGTTGACCGCGTTGCCCGCTGCCGCGCAAACCCCCGATCTCATTTTCAAGAAATCGACCGTGTTCCGGCTGCTGACATGGGACGACAAGCTCGCGACCTATGCGATCGACGATCCGGATATCGAGGGCGTGGCTTGCCATTATACCGTGCCCGAGAAGGGCGGGGTCGCCGGTGGCCTTGGCCTTGCCGAGGAGGTGTCGGATATCTCGCTCGCCTGCCGGCAGATTGGGCCGATCAAATTCAAGGTGAAGACCGGGCAGGGCGAGGTGATGTTCCGGCAGTCGCGATCGCTGCTCTTCAAGCGGATGCAGATCGTGCGCGGCTGCGACGCCAAGCGCAACGTGCTGGTTTATCTCGTCTATTCCGACAAGCTGATCGATGGCAGCCCGAAGAATTCCACGTCTACGGTGCCGATCATGCCCTGGGGGCAGGCAGAGGCACCGCGCTGCGCGGACTGGATCAAGGACTGAAAAACAGAAAAGGCCGGCGCAAGCCGGCCTTGTCGAATCAATGATGGGCGACGCTCATTCGCGACAGGAAATCAGGAAGCTGTCGACCGGATTCCGCGCCGTGCCAGCCGTGCCGGTGATCTCGTCCGGCGAGAGCTTGCGATAGGCGAGGGCCGCCTTGAAGCCCTTCGATTCGCACCAGGCATCCGCGACGATCCGACCGCAATCGCCCTTGCTGGCAAGGCAATCCTGCGTGCCATAGCCATCTGATCCGGCGATGACGAAATCGCGCGGCTTCGGCCGGGCCTCGCTCTCGCTGCCGGAACCGGCTGCGATGGCGACCGCGACAGCCATCATGCCGAGGCAGGCGAAAATGCTCAAGCGCTTGCGCAAGATCTGATCCCTTGCCGGAAAACGACTCAACCCAAGATAGACAAACTGAACCCCAAGACGTTAAGGCCCCGTTAACGGCTGAGACCTTTGTCCGCCAAGCACGCGCAGCTCATGGGAGCCTTGCATTCGCCGCATTGCAGCAAAGTGCGGGCTTCCGCGTCCCGGCCCAGCAGCGGCTTGACCGAAAAG
>NZ_JBJTDY010000055.1:0-5613 GCF_046092605.1 Rhabdaerophilum sp.
CCGCAATTTCTTTTTCTGACGCATTTCCTTTCGACCAACCTTTATCCGCCTGGCGGGCGGATGCTCTAGAGCGCAAACCGATCTGATTGAATCAGATACTGCGCTCACTCTTCTTGTTTTCGCATCCGCTTTTTCCGCCAACCGGTATCCACTTGGCGGGCGGATGCTCTAGCCGGCTGAAATCAGCCGGATCGCCTCTTCCCGTTCAAAAAGGTAGAGCAGGTTGCGGAGCGCCTGCCCGCGCGGGGAGACGAAATCCGGGTCCCTTGTGATCTGCAATTGCGCGTCGTCACGCGCGATTTTCAGCAGTTCCGCATGCAGATCGAGCCGCGCGAGGCGGAAGCCGGGCATGCCGGATTGCCGCGTGCCCAGAAGATCGCCTTCGCCACGCAGCCTCAAATCCTCCTCGGCGATGCGGAAGCCATCCTCGGTTTCCCGCAGGATCCCGAGCCTTGCACGCGCCGTTTCCGACAATGGCGCGCGATAGACAAGGAGACAGACCGATTGCTCCGCGCCGCGCCCGACGCGGCCACGCAACTGGTGCAGCTGCGCGAGGCCGAAGCGCTGCGCCTCCTCGATGACCATGATCGAGGCTTCCGGCACATCGACTCCCACCTCGATCACGGTTGTCGCGACCAGCACGGAGATTTCGCCGCGCTGGAAGCGCGCGATCGTGGCATCGCGCTCGGCGGGCGGGATTTTCCCGTGCACGAGGCCGACGCGACCCGGAAACACCTTCGACAGATCCTCGTATCGCGCCTCGGCGGCGGCGAGATCGAGCGTCTCGCTCTCGCCGACGAGCGGGCAGACCCAGTAGACGCGCTTGCCGGCCGTGACCGCCCGCTGCAACCCGCCGACCATCTCCTCGAGCCGATCCGCAGGCACCACGCGGGTATCGATGGGCTTTCGGCCCGGCGGCTTCTCGTCGAGCGCTGAACTCTCAAGATCGCCGAACCAGGCGAGCATCAGGGTGCGCGGGATGGGCGTGGCGGTCATCACCAGCAAATCCACGGCCTCGCCCTTGTTCGCGAGCGCCAGGCGCTGGTGCACGCCGAAGCGGTGCTGCTCATCCACCACCGCGAAGGCGAGATCGCGAAAGCGCACATCCTCCTGAAACAAGGCATGCGTGCCGATGGCGATATCGACCTCGCCCGCAGCGAGTGCGGCCTGCGCGCGGCGCTTCGCCTCGGCCGGCATCTTCCCCGAAAGCAGGGCCAGGCGGATGCCCGCCTTCTCGCAGAGCGGCGCGAGGCGATCCGCGTGCTGGCGCGCGAGGATATCCGTCGGTGCCATCAGGGCCGCCTGCCTTCCGGCTTCGACGGCGATGGCCATCGCGAGCAGGGCGACGATGGTTTTTCCGGCGCCGACATCGCCCTGAAGCAGGCGAAGCATGCGCTTCTCCCCGGCGAGATCGGTCTCGATCGCCTCCAGCGCGCGTTTCTGCGCGCCGGTCAGTTCATAGGGCAGGGCGGCGAGAACGGCCCGGCGCAGGCGGCCGTCGCCATGGGTGCGGCGACCCCTGGCATGGGTGAAACCGCGCCGAAGGAGCAGCAGGCCGAGCTGATGCGCGAGCAATTCGTCATAGGCGAGGCGCGTCCAGCACGGACCGTCGGGCGCGATATCGCCAAGGCTCTCCGGCCCGTGCATCCGCGCGAGGGATTCAAGGAAGCCCGGCCACTGGCGCTGCCCGACAAAGGCGGGGTCCAGCCATTCCGGCAAGGGCTTCACGCGCTCGAGCGCCAGTTTGGCCACATTCTGGATGCGTCGGGAGGAGAGCCCCTCGGTCAGAGGGTAGATCGGCTCGATTCGTGGCTCCTCCGCGAATTTCGCGGGGTGCAGGATGCGATCGGGGTGAACGATCTGCTTTGCGCCGTCGAAGAGCTCGATCCTGCCGGAAATGACGCGCTCCGCCCCGAGCGGCATCTGCGATGCCAGACGCGCCTGCGGCAGGTTGAAGAAGACGAGCGTGACATCGCCCGTTTCATCGCCCACGACCACGCGGGAGGGCGCGCGGCTGCGGCCGGGCGGGGCGGGGCGATGCGCCTCGATGATGCCCTTGAAGGTGGCGATGCCCTCGTTGGGCGTGTTGGCGATGGTGGGCGAGAGTTTCCGCTCCACCGCATCCACCGGCAGATGCATCAGGAGGTCGATCAGGCGCGCGCCTTCCGTTCCGCGCCCTGTCACGCGATCGAAGAGCGGCCCGAGCTTCGGCCCCACGCCGGGCAGGCGGGAGACCGGCGCAAAAAAGGGATCAAGCGAAGTCGGCCGCATGGAATCCGGTTAGCACGGAATCCGGTTGGCACGGAATCAGGCGCGTGCGGAATCAGGCGCGTGCGGAATCTCGCGGCGCAGCCTTTTCGGCTTGACTTTGCTTCACCACGGGCCTCTTTCCGCAATCCTTCTCGCCCGCTTCCGGAGTTGCCCGTGACCGGCCTTTCGCGTTCCACCGATGGTCTTGATCCGCGCCGCAAGCGCATCCTGTTCCGTGCCTGGCATCGCGGCACACGCGAGATGGACCTGCTGATGGGCCAATATGCCGAGAGGGCCATCGACGCGATGAGCAACGCCGAACTCGACCTGTTCGAGGCGCTGATCGAGGTGCCGGATCGCGATCTCTTCGCCTGGATCACCGGCAAGGAAGAGGCGCCGGCGAATTACGACACGCCGGTCTTTCAGGCGCTTCGTGCGTTCCATACGCATGACAAGCCGATCGAGTTTTGACGTTTCCCGCGAGTTTTGATGCCGCTTTTTCCGCCCCTGCCGACTGCGAGCCTCACGCACGCGCTCGAAAAGCATGAAGCCCTGCGCATCGGCGGCGTCGCCGATGGCGGGCTGGCGCTCGTGCTGGCCGAGATAGCGCGGCTGAAGCAGGCGAGCGGGGCGGATCAGCCCGCTTTGGCGCTCTTTGTCGCGCGCGATGGCCTGCGACAGGCGGAAGTGCAGGGCGCTCTCGGCGCGCTCTTCCCGGAGATCGAGGTCATCAGCCTGCCGGCCTGGGATTGCCAGCCCTATGATCGCGCCTCGCCCAATGCCGGCGTGCTGGCGCGGCGCATGGAGGCACTCGCGCGGCTCGTGCGCACGCGCGGCGGGGATCGCCCTCGCCTTGTGATCGCCAGCGTGAATACCGTGCTTCAGCGCCTCCCGCCGCGCGATTTCGTGGCAAGGCAGAGCTTTTCGGCCGCACCGGGCAACGCGATCAATCTCGAGACGATCGCGCGATGGGCGGAAGCCAACGGCTATAACCGCACCTCCACCGTGCGCGATGTCGGTGATTTCGCGATGCGTGGCGGGCTTGTCGATCTCTTTCCGCCGGGTTTCGGCGATCCCGTGCGGCTCGATTTCTTCGGCGATACGCTCGAATCCATCCGCGCCTTCGATGCCGAGACGCAGCGCACGCATGCCACGCTTCGGCGGCTCGATCTTGTGCCGATGGGCGAGTTCCAGCTCACAAGCGACGCGATCCGCCGCTTCCGGCAGGGCTATCTCGCGCAATTCGGCGCCAATCTTCGCGGCGACACGCTCTATGAGCATATCAGCGAGGGGCGCCGGCATGTGGGAATGGAGCATTGGCTGCCGCTCTTCCATGAGACGCTGGAGCGCTTCGATGCCTATCTGCCCGGCGCGAACCTGATCCTCGACCACCAGGCCGAAGCCGCGGTCGAGGAGCGCTTCAAGCAGATCGCGGATTACCACGAGGCCCGGCGCACCGCGCTGGAAGAAAACGTGCCGGGCGTGCCTTATCGCCCGCTGCCGGTCGATGCGCTCTACCTCTCGCACGCGCAATGGGCGGCTTTGGCCGCGAATGCGATCGCGCTTTCGAGCTTCGAGACCGCGCCGGGTGGCGGAGTCTCGGCCATCCATGCGGGAATGCGCAAGGGCCGCGATTTCGCCCCCGAGCGGCTCGACCCCAGGGCCAACCTCTTCGATGCCGCCGCCGCGCATATCCGCGAGAGCCAGCGCGCGGGCCGCAAGGTGGTGATCGCCGCCGCCTCGGAAGGCTCGCGGGATCGCCTCACGCATGTTCTGGCGGATCACGGCGTGACGAAGCATGTGCCCTTGCCGAAATTCGCAGCACTCGACACGCTTGCCCCCGATACCGTCGGCTATTTCGCGGTTGCGATCTCCGAAGGTTTCGAGACGCCCGATCTGACCCTCATCGCCGAGGAGGACATTCTCGGCGAGCGCATGACGCGCCCGAAACGCACGCAGAAGCGGGCGAAGGATTTCATCACCGAGCTCACGAGCCTGAAGGCCGGCGATCTCGTGGTGCATGTCGATCACGGCATCGGGCGCTTCATCCAGCTCCAGACCATCACCGTCTCCGGCGCGCCACATGATTGCCTCGAGATTCATTATGCGGGTGGCGACAAGCTGTTCCTGCCGGTGGAGAACATCGAACTCCTCACGCGCTATGGCTCGGAGGAAACCGAGGCGCAGCTCGATCGCCTCGGCGGCGCGGCCTGGCAGGCGCGCAAGGCCAAGCTGAAGGCGCGCATCCGCGACATGGCGCGTGCGCTCATCAAGGTCGCCGCACAGCGCCTGACGCGCGAGGCGCCGAAGCTTGCAGCCCCCGAAGGCGCTTACGAGGAATTCGTGACACGCTTCCCCTTCGAGGAGACGGAGGACCAGCAGGCCGCGATCGACTCGACCCTCGCCGATCTCGATGCGGGTCGCCCGATGGATCGCCTGATCTGCGGCGATGTCGGCTTCGGCAAGACGGAAGTGGCGCTCCGCGCGGCCTTCGTTGCCGCCATGGCGGGCAAGCAGGTGGCGATCGTCGTGCCGACGACACTTCTCGCGCGCCAGCATTTCCGTACCGTGCAAAGCCGCTTCCAGGGCCTGCCGCTGAAGGTCGCGCATGCCTCGCGCCTCGTTTCGCCCGCTGATCTCAAGGCCACGAAGGACGGCCTCGCCGATGGCACGGTCGATGTGGTGGTGGGCACCCACGCGCTGCTCGGAAAAGCGATCCGTTTCAAGGATCTGGGCCTGCTCATCATCGACGAGGAGCAGCATTTCGGCGTGGCCCACAAGGAGCGGCTGAAGGAGTTGCGCGCCGAAGTGCATGTGCTCACGCTCTCGGCGACGCCCATTCCGCGCACTTTGCAACTCGCGCTGACGGGCGTGCGCGAGCTGTCGATCATCGCGACCCCGCCCGTGGATCGCCTCGCGGTGCGCAGCTTCGTGACGCCCTTCGATCCGCTCGTGGTGCGCGAGGCGCTGCTCCGCGAGCGCTATCGCGGCGGGCAATCCTTCTATGTCGTGCCGCGCATCGATGATCTCGGCGAGGTCCGCGATTTCCTCGATCGGCACGTGCCGGAAGTGCGCGTCGGTGTCGGCCATGGCCAGATGGCGGCCGGCGATCTCGAGCAGGTCATGGGTGATTTCTATGACGGGAAATACGACGTGCTCCTCTCCACGACCATCGTGGAGAGCGGCCTCGACATCCCCACCGCGAACACGCTCATCGTGCATCGCGCGGACATGTTCGGCCTCGCGCAGCTCTACCAGCTCCGCGGGCGCGTCGGGCCCGCTCTCGACGATGTTGGTCGAGAGCAGGATGTCGTATTTCTGGTCGCCGAACTCCGTCATCACCCGCTCGAGCTCGGTCGGCGA
>NZ_JBJTDY010000056.1:0-2601 GCF_046092605.1 Rhabdaerophilum sp.
GAGTGGCGCGGCTCAGCCTTTGATCCCGCCAAGATCAAAATCGCGGATCTGCACCTCGCCCTCGACGATCTCGCCAGAACATGGTCCAAGGCCCGGAAACCGAAGACAAAGTGACCGCGGCCTTCGCCGGATGCTTACCTCCGAGAGATCGACCGCGACCATGATGATCGGCGCGGTGGCGGCATGCCGATAGGCCTCGAGACGGGTGAGGGGTGCCTTCGCCCCGCCGAAGCGGCCCGCGAGGAAATTGCGCATCCAATGCGTCTTTTCGCGCCTGGAGCGTTCGGTGAGCACGACATGATCGGGGTGCGCGAGATCGAAGGCGAGCTGCCCGGCGCTGGGGTAGCGCTTGTCGGGCTTCACTTCGAGGAGCGCAGGATGATCTCCTGCAGGAAGCCCGGCACTTCCGGCTTGAGCACGCGGGGCGGGGTTGGCACCTCGTAGAGACGGCGCATCAACGCCTGGGTGGTGTGCTTGGGGTTCCCGAAGGGGCGCTCGCCCGTCGCGAGCGTATACATCATCGCGCCGAGCGCAAAGAGATCGGAACGCGGCTCCTCGCGCAGCTTCATCACCTGCTCGGGCGCGATATAGGGCGCAGTGCCCATGGGCACGCGGAATTCCTCGGCGAGCAGATCCGGAAGCTTCAGGTGCCGCGACAGGCCGTAATCGATGAAGACGGCCTCGCCGCCAAAGGAGGGGATGACCTCGCCGGACGCAAAACCGGAAACCACTTTTGCTGGCTCGGCCGCAGGCCGGAACATGATGTTCGAGGGCTTGAGATCAAGATGCACCACATCCTGCCGGTGCAGGCTCGCGAGCGCAGCGGCAACGCGCGCGCCGATCTCCACCACCTCTGAAATCGGGAGTGGCGCGGCCTTGAATTTCTCCAGCAGCGAAACGCCCGCGATGCGCTCCATCACGATATAGGGTTCGCGGGAAAAATCGCCGATCGCGATGGTTTTCGGCACATGCGGGCCGGAAAGGCGCGGCAGGATCATCTGCTCCTGCTCGAAGCTGACGATCATGGTGGGATCATCGCCTTCGAGGATGAGCGGCACCTTCATCACAAGGGGCAGGTCGCAGCCGGGCTTGGTGACCGCGAAAATCTCGGCCATGCCCCCTTCATGGAGCTTTTCGCCGACCTCGAAGCCATCGATGATGCTGCCCGGCCGAATGCGCTCACGCCCCATGGTCGAATTTCCCGCTCGCTACTCGCCCCTCAGGAGGCGCTCGGCCAGTTGATCCGGCAAACCCGCTTCTCGCACCTTCCGGGCGGCGGTGTAATGATCGTAATCAACCCGCCCGAAGGTGAGGCTGCGCCGCGCCAGATCGAGCAGGCCATAGCCAGCGCCGGGGCGGCCATCGCGCGCCTGCCCGGCCGAACCGATCACCGCCAGCCAGCGCTGGCTCTGCGCCAGCGGATTTTCCACACCCTGATGCGGCGCATGCCCGGTGGCCGTGCCCTGAGATGTGAGCCTCCAGAGATGCGGGCGATGCACATGGCCGACAACCGTGATGCGCGCATCGGTGGCGCGCAAGGATCGTTCGGCATTCCGCTCATCGGTGATGTAAAACCACTCGGCTGGCTGGCTCGCGCTGGCATGGACAAAGAGCGCATCCTCGACGCGATGGCTGATCGCGAGGTTCTTCAGCACGGCGCGATGCTCCGGCAGCAGGCGCGTCCGGGTCCAGCGGATGGCCTCGCGCGCGATCCGGTTCATGTCCTCGTCAGAGCCATCGATCGCGGCATCATGGTTGCCGAGAATGCCGATCGCGCCGTCTTCCATCAGGCGGGCGGCCGCCTCCACGCAGTATTCGGGGTCGGCACCATAGCCCACGATGTCGCCGAGCAGCACGATCCGGTCCGTGCCGAGGCGGCGAAGGGCCGAGAGCGCGGCCTCGAAACCCTCGCGATTGGCGTGGATATCGGACAGGATTCCGATGCGCATGTTTCTTGCCTCCCCAGGCATCGGCCTTCTGCCGGACCATTCGGGCGGAAACCGTCGACCGGTTCGCGCGTTCGGGGATAACCAATGCCAAGCCTCAGTTTAGCATGGCGGTCAGCGCTCGCGCATTGGTCCTTTCAGGCTTCCGGCAGTCGGATGAGCGAGCATCACCGCTCTCACTCGCCTTGCCAAGAGCGGCCCAATCGTGTTTACGAGCGGGAAAAGGCGCGGGCGGTTAGCTCAGTTGGTAGAGCACCTCGTTTACACCGAGGGTGTCGGGAGTTCGAGCCTCTCACCGCCCACCATTACTTCCTTGGAAAACAAGGGTTTTTCTAGAGCCTGTCGTTGGATGTACACCAGTGGTGCATGCCAGGCAACTGTATAGTCGATGCGGCGCAATTGATTCGCGTGGGACATGAATCACGCATCCGCGCGAAAAGAAACTGACCGAAACCTGCCGGCAGTAGAACAGAAAGACGCTAAGAAGAACGATCAGCTGATGTCATCGACTGACATGGAGTTGGAGTTGACCCGCTTCTGTGGACGGTTCACGGCTTGGGCGGATCAGTTCAGCTCATGATGCTTCCTTTCGTATTCGATCGGCGAGAGATAACCGAGCGCCGAGTGACGGCGTGAAGGATTGTAGAAGCCTTCG
>NZ_JBJTDY010000057.1:0-21596 GCF_046092605.1 Rhabdaerophilum sp.
TACACGAAAGGCAGCGAAACCGCCCGCAAGCTGCTGCGCATCGTCGGCGATGGCGGCAGCGTGACGATCATGGCGGATCTTCGGGATCTCACGGGGCTTCCGGCCCAGCGACGAAGGTGATAATCCGGCCTCTCTCTTTCAAGGCGAAGCCGCATCCGTCAAGATGCGATCGCCACCCCGTTCTTGCCTTAACCAGATCGCAGCCCCCGCGCTTTCGATGAGCCCTGTTGTCTCGCTCGCCTTCCCGTTTTTCGGCCTCATCCTGCTCGGGTTCTTTTCGGGCAAGATCGCGAAGGTTCCGGAAGAGGGCATGCGATGGATGAATTTCTTCATCGTCTATATCGCGTTGCCGGCACTGTTCTTCAAGCTGATGAGCGTGACGCCGTTCGAGCAGTTCGGGAACTGGCGCTTCATTCTCGCCACCACATTATGCACCTACATCGCCTTCGTCATCTCCTTCGGCATCGGCATCCTCGCCTCGAAAGGAAATGTGCGGGAGGCGACCATCCAGGGCAATCTCGGAGCCTATTCGAATGTGGGATACATGGGCCCGGGCCTCACGCTGGCGGCCCTGGGCCCGCAATCGGCCGTGCCGACCGTGCTGATCTTCGTGTTCGATTCGGTGCTGCTCTTCACGCTGCTGCCGTTCCTGATGGCGCTGGGCGGCAACGAAAAGATGAGGTTCTTCGCCACTGCGAAGCTCGTGGTCATCCGCATCGTGACGCATCCGTTCAACGTGGCCTCGGCGGCGGGGGTGCTGGCCTCCTATCTCCAGTGGTCGCCGCCGGCGGCGATCGACACCATCCTCACGCTTCTGAAGAACGCGGCAGCACCCGTGGCGCTCTTCGCTCTGGGCGTGACGGTGGCCTTGCGACCGCTGACGAAAGTGCCCTTCGAGATGCCCCTGCATCTCTTCGTGAAGCTGATCTTCCACCCCATTCTCGTTTTCGCGATGCTCAGCCTGCTCGGCGGCTTCGAGCGGGTGTGGATCCTCACGGCGACGCTGATGTCCGCGCTGCCACCCGCGCTCAACGTGTTCGTGATGGCCCGTCAATACAATGTCTGGGTGGACAAGGCGTCATCCGGCGTGCTCGTGGGCACGCTTGCTTCCATCGGCACGGTGACGGGGCTGCTCTGGCTGATCGCCGAGAACAAGTTGCCGGTCTGGTAGCGTTTACTTCGCTCCGAACACCGGCATGCCGCCGCCAAGCCGCATGGCAAGACGCCGGAGCGGCGGCACGGCGTTGAACAGGCCCAACCCCGCCGCGCGCGCGAGATCAAGCGGCAGAAGGTTCCCGATGATCGCGGTGTTGAGGATATCCACGCCCGCGGAACGCGCTTCCACATCCACCTTCCGGTCCCGCGCATAGGCCGCGAGCACCTCTTCCGAGCCGATATCCCGGCCAGCGCGAAAAGCCTCGCTCACGCGCTTCGCGAGGGCATCGCAATCGCGGAAGCCGAGGTTGAGCCCCTGCGCGCCGATGGGCGGGAAGGCATGCGCGGCTTCGCCCACCAAGGCGACACGCGCGGCTACGAGGTGTTCCGCCACGAGCTTCTGCATGGGCACGCGGCCCTGCGGGCCTTCGAGCGTGAGCGGCCCCAGGAAATGCCCGCTCATCCGCTCCATCTCGCGGGTGAATTCCGCGAGGGGCAAGGCGAGGCGACGATCGGCCTCTTCCGGGCGCATGAGCCAGACGATGGCCGAACGCCTCTCGCCCGAGGGCACAAAGGTGAGCGGCCCCTGTCGGGTGTGGAATTCGGTGGAAATGTCGTCATGGTCGCGCGCATGGGTCGCCCGGGCCGTGATCGCCACCTGGCGGTAGGGCTTGATGCGCGCCTTGATGCCCGCGACCTGCCGCACCGAGGATTTCTGGCCGTCCGCGCCGATCAGCAATCGGGAGGTGATCTCCGCGCCATCGGAAAGCACGGCCGTGACGCTGCCGCCACCCATGCGATGCGTGGTCACCAAACCTGGCAGCAGCACGATGCCTAGCGTCTCCTTCGCCATGGCGATCAACTCGGCGAGGATTTCCGCATTGGCGATGTTCCAGCCGAAGGCGGGCTCGCCGATCTCGATGGCCTTGAAGGTGGTCGTGGGCGAGCGCACCAGCGCGCCTGTCACGTCCACGATGCGGATGGCGCGGAGCGGCCAGCCCTTCGCGCGCAGGCGATCCCCCGCACCGATCCTGTCGAGAAACGTGAAGCTCGAAGCGAAGAGCGCGGCCGAACGGGCATCGTCGCGGATCGTTTCGGGCACGCCCGCGATGGTGACCGTGAGGCCGGCCTGCGCCAGGGCGAGACCGGTCGCGAGACCCGCGGCCCCGCCACCGGCCACGAGGACATCGATGGTCTTGTTCATGGCCGGCTTCTGCTTGATTGAACGTGACATGGCTCTGATCTGGCGCAAGCTCGGGCAAGCGGCAAGGGTTCACGCCTCGAGGAGGCGTCGTGCCGCAGCCCGCGCCTCGCTCTGGTTCGGCGCGAAGGCGAGCAGCGCGCCGCCCTGCTCGTCGTGCCGCAGGGCATCCGCGATATCCGGGCGCGCCCCGAAAACGATCACGCTCGCCTGTTGCCCCTTCGCCTGCCGGGCGAAAGCGCCGATGGCCTCCGCGCCGCTCGCGTCGACCAGCGGAACGGCCGCGAGATCGAGCATATAGACCCGCGGGCGGATGCCGATCCGGTTCATCACGTCCCCGAAGCGCGGGGTGGAGCCGAAAAAGAGCGGCCCGGCGATGCGGTAGCTCACGATGCGATCATCACCCGGCTCGGTGACCGGCGCCTCGGCGGCGTCATCCTCGAAGGAGGAGCCGGATGTCACTTCCACCAGCCGCGCCATGCGAACGGAAAACAGGATGGCGCCCAGAACCACGCCCACGAGAATGCCCTCGGTGAGGTCGCGGAAGATCGTGATGAGAAAGGTCGCGAGCATGACCGCGGCATCCGCGCCATGGCCGCGCAGCAGGCTCAGGATCACGTGCTTTTCCGCCATGTTCTAGGCCACGATGGCGAGAAGCCCCGCAAGCGCCGCCAGCGGGATTTTCGCCATGAGGGGCGCCAGCAGCAGCATGAAGCCGAGGAGATAGACCGCGTGCAGCATGCCCGAGACCGGGCCATGCGCGCCCGCCCGGACATTCGTGGCGGTGCGGGCGATGGTGCCCGTCGCGGTGATGCCGCCGAACAGGGCCGCGCCGATATTCGCCATGCCCTGCGCCACGAGTTCGGTGTTCGAACGATGCCGTCGGCCGGTCATGCTGTCGGCCACCACGGCCGAGAGCAGCGATTCAATCGAGCCAAGCAGCGCGATCGCCAGCGCATCCGGCAGCAGGGCGCCGAGCCGCGCGAGATCAAGGGCCGGCAGCGAAGGCGCGGGCAGGGAGGAAGGCACCCCGCCAAACCGCGAGCCGATCGTTTCGACCGGCAGCGCGAACAGCCAGGCCGCCATGCTCGCCAGCGTCACCGCGATCAGCAGCACCGGCCAATGCGGACGATGGCGCTTGACGAGCGAGATCACCGCCATCGTGCCCAATGCAATCCCGAAAGCAGCGGGGTTGATGGTGGAGACGGCGCCAAGCAGCGCCTGCAGCTTCGGCAGAAGCGCGCCGGGCTCCCTTGCGCTGAGAGAAAGACCCAGCAAATCCTTGATCTGGCTCGCGAAGATGATCACCGCGATGCCCGCCGTGAAGCCAATCGTCACCGGCTGGGGGATGAACTTGATCAGCGTGCCGAGCCTGAAGGCGCCAAGCGCCATCATCATCACGCCGGCCATCATGGTCGCGAGCAGCAGTCCGTCATAGCCGTGCCGCTCGATGATCGCCGCGACGAGCACGATGAAGGCGCCCGCCGGCCCGCCGATCTGGAATCGGGAGCCCCCGAAGGCCGAGATCAGGAAGCCGCCGATGATCGCGGTGTAAAGCCCCTTCTCGGGCGTGGCGCCCGAGGCAATCGCAATCGCCATGGAAAGCGGCAGCGCCACGATCGCGACCGTCAGCCCCGCGATCGCATCCTTGCGGAATTCGCGCTGGCCGTAGCCCTCCCTCCACACGGAGAGAAGTTTCGGAGCAAAGGGCGCATCGGCCGAAAGGGTCACCTCTGGAAGGCCTTGCCAAATTGGAATCGGAGCTTCACGTTGCGGGATCAGCGCGGGCCTTGCCAAGCAAAGCCGGCAGCGCCTGCGACGAAAGTCGTAGATTGATCCGGTGAAACCCAGCGAAGTTCGGAGAAGGACGATGGTGCGTGTGATCGAGGTCGAGCGTCACGGCGGGCCTGAGGTGCTGAAGCTGGTCGATCGGCCGCTGGCGGCGCCCGGTGACGGCGAGGTGCAGATCGAGCAGAAGGCGATCGGCCTCAACTTCATCGACACCTATTTCCGCACCGGCCTCTATGCCGCGCCGAGCATGCCTTTCGTTCCGGGCAATGAGGGCGCGGGCATCGTTACCGCGCTGGGCGCGGGCGTGACGGGCCTGAAAGCGGGTGACCGCGTGGCTTACACCGCAGGCCTCGGGGGCTATGCCGAAAAGCGCAACATCAAGGCGCAGGCTCTCGTAAAATTACCTAAGCAGGTCTCCTTCGAGATCGGCGCCTCGGTGGTGCTGAAGGGCCTGACGGCCGAATATCTGCTGTTTCGCACCTTCAAGGTGAAACCGGGCCATGTCGTGCTCATCCACGCAGCGGCAGGCGGCACCGGCCTCATCCTGTGCCAGTGGGCGAAGGCGCTGGGAGCGACCGTGATCGGCACGGTGGGCTCGCCGGAAAAGGCGAAGCTTGCGAAGAAGGCGGGATGCCACCACGTGATCGATTACTCGAAGGAGGATTTCGCCAGGCGCGTCAGCGAGATCACCAGGGGTGCGAAATGTGATGTCGTCTATGACGGCGTCGGTAAAGCCACCTTCGCCGGCTCGCTCGACAGCCTGAAGCCGTTCGGCACGCTCGTGAGCTTCGGCAATGCCTCCGGGCCGGTGGATGGCGTCAATCTCGGCATCCTCGCGGCGAAGGGCTCGCTCTATGTCACGCGGCCGACGCTGATGACCCATATTGCCGAACCCGCGAACTACCACAAGATGGCGAAACGGCTGCTGGGCGCGATTGCCAAGGGCACGATCACCATCGCGCCGCCGAGGGTGTTCAAGCTCGCGGATGCCGCAGAGGCGCATCGCGCGCTAGAGGGTCGCCAGACCACCGGCTCGACCATTCTCGTTCCGTAGGATCGGCTTCGCCTTGCACCAGCCGCTCATCGAATTGTCGGGCATCACCAAGCGTTTTGGCGCGCTGGTCGCGAATGATTCCATCGACCTCACGGTGTTCCCCGGCGAGATTCATGCCCTGCTGGGCGAGAACGGTGCTGGAAAATCCACGCTGATGAAGATCCTCTACGGGTTGCTTGCGCCGGATGCCGGGGAAATCCGGCTCAGCGGGCGGCCGGTCCAGCTCGCCTCGCCGCAAGCCGCGCGGGCCGAGGGCATCGGCATGGTCTTCCAGCATTTTTCGCTGTTCGAGGATTTCACCGCGCTCGAGAACATCGCCATTCCCCTCGGCGGGCAGGTGGCCAATGACATTCTTGCCGCCGAGGTGAAACAGAAGGCGCGGCGCTATGGCCTGGAGATCGACCTCGACCGGCCGGTGCACACGCTCTCGGCCGGCGAGCGGCAGCGCATCGAGA
This sequence comes from Rhabdaerophilum sp., assembly GCF_046092605.1. Classification (NCBI taxonomy): domain Bacteria; kingdom Pseudomonadati; phylum Pseudomonadota; class Alphaproteobacteria; order Hyphomicrobiales; family Rhabdaerophilaceae; genus Rhabdaerophilum; species Rhabdaerophilum sp. Next base: position 5,657 of record NZ_JBJTDY010000057.1, read on the forward strand.
TCATGCGGGTGCTGATGCAGGATCCTTCGATCATCATCCTCGACGAGCCGACCTCCGTGCTGACCCCCCAGGAGACGGAAGGACTTTTCGAAACGCTGCGTCGTCTCGCGGCGGGTGGTGCGGGCGTGCTCTTCATTTCGCACAAGCTCGACGAGGTGCGCGCCCTTTGCGGTGCGGCCACCATCCTGCGGGGTGGCCGGCGCGTCGCCTCCGCCAATCCGCGCGATGTCTCGGCGGCCGTGCTTGCCGAAATGATGGTGGGAGAGAGCGTGGCCGGGCTGGTTCACCGCCATGGCCGGGGCGAGAGCGCGGCGATGCTCACCCTCGAGGACCTCACCCTGCAGCCGGAAGGCGTGCATGGTGTGCCGCTCGAGAATATCTCGCTGGAGGTGCGGGCCGGCGAGGTCCTGTGCATCGCCGGCGTGGCCGGCAACGGGCAGAGCGAACTTTATGCCGCGCTCTCCGGCGAGGAAGGCCGGGTGACCGCCGGCACGATCCGCATCGCTGGCGAGGATGTGACCCGCCGGGACATCAACGCGCGCCGCAAGGCCGGCGCTGCCTTCGTGCCGGAGGCGCGCCTGGGGCAGGGGACATTGCCCAACGCCACCCTCTCGGAGAATATCGTGCTCTCCTGGCACGCGACGGAGGATCTCGGCGGCACATTCCTGCATCCGGAGCGGCTGTTGCGCGTGTCGCGGCAGGTGATCCGCGACTTCGATGTGCGCGTGCCGAAGGAAGATCCCGAGGCGCGCCGGTTGTCGGGCGGCAACCTTCAGAAATACATTGTGGGGCGCGAAATCCTGCGCAAACCGAAGCTGATCGTCATCGACCAGCCGAGTTGGGGGGTCGATGCCAAGGCCGCGGCCATGATCCGGCAGACCCTGCTCGACCTCGCCGAGAAGGGCGTCGCGGTTCTGGTGATCACGCAGGATCTCGATGAAGCCTTCGAACTGGCCGACCGGATCGCCGTGATGAGGCGCGGACGGATTTCGCCCGCGATCAGGCCGGCCGACACGTCCCGCACGGCCATCGGCCTGATGATGACCGGGCGCGATCCGGCACCTTCGGGCGCTTCCGCATGAGGATCGCGCTTGAATCCCGCGGGGAGGTGGGCCGGCTCCGCAACTGGCTGACGCCGATCGCGGCACTGGCCGTCGCGCTTGCCACAGGCGGGCTGATCGTGGCCCTGCTCGGCAAATCGCCGGTCGTGGCCTTCAAGGTCTATCTGCGGGATCCGCTGACCGACCCCTGGGCCTTGCAGGAGGTGCTGCTCAAGGCGACGCCGCTCAGCCTCATCGCCATCGGGCTGGTCTTCTGCTTTCGCGCCAATCGCTGGAACATCGGTGCCGAGGGGCAGATGCTCGTGGGCGCGATCTGCGGCGGGGGCGTGGCCCTGCTGTTCCTCGGGCAATCCGGCTTCCACATCCTGCCGCTGATGCTGCTGGCGGGCATGGGGGGCGGGCTCGCCTATGCGGCCATCCCCGCCTGGTTGCGCGTGCGCTACGGGATTTCGGAAATCCTCACCTCGCTGATGCTGGTCTATGTCGCGGAATTGCTGCTGGACTATCTCGTGCGCGGGCCGTGGCGAGACCCCAAGGGCTTCAACTTCCCCCAGACCCCGAGCTTCTCGGAGAGCGCCTTGCTCTCTCCGTTTTTCGAGGGCGGGAGGCTTCATGCCGGGGCGCTGATCGCCGTTCTGGCGATTGTTCTTGCGACCCTTGTTTTCCGCCGCACCCTTTTCGGTTTCGCGATCAATGCGTTGGGTGAAGCCCCGAGGGCTGCGAATTTCGCGGGGTTTTCGGAGAAGCGGATCACGTTCCTGGTCTTCGCGATTTCCGGTGCGCTTGCGGGCCTTGCGGGCGTGATCGAGGCGGCGGGGCAGGTGGGCCAGCTGCGCCCCGGCTTCGGGCTGGGCCTCGGCTTCACGGCGATCATCGTTGCGTTTCTGGGCCGGCTTTCGCCGATCGGAGCCGCGCTCTCGGCCGTGGTGATCGCCGTGCTGCTGATTGGCGCGGAGAGCGCGCAGGTCGTGATGAAGCTGCCCTTCGATCTTACGCGCTTCTTCATGGGCCTGCTGCTGATGTGCGTGCTCGCGGGCGAGGCCCTGAACCGCTATCGCCTTGTGATCCGGAGGGACTGAGCCATGGAGATGCTGCCGCTGGTTCTTGCGTCGATCACGGTTGCGGCCACGCCCCTGCTGATCGCTGCTCTCGGCGAGCATGTCGTGGAGCGCGCGGGTGTTCTGAACCTTGGCGTCGAGGGCATGATGATCGTCGGCGCGGCTTGCGGCTTCGCGGCGGCCGTGCTCACGGATTCGGGCGCGTTCGGGCTTCTCGCCGGCGCATTGGCGGGAATGTTGCTGGCGCTTGTCTTCGCGATCCTCGCGATCGGACTTGCCACGAACCAGGTTGCGACCGGGCTTGCCCTGACCATTCTGGGCCTGGGCCTTGCGGGGCTGATCGGCGCGCCCTTTGTCGGCCAGCCGCGACCGCCGATCGCTCCGCTGGCGCTGCCGGGCCTGTCGCAGATCCCGATCATCGGGCCGGCCATCTTCAGGGCCGATCCGGTCTTCTTCCTCTCGCTGGTGCTCATTGCGGCGGTGGCCTTCGTGCTGAACCGCACGCGGGCCGGCCTGCTGTTGCGCGCGGTGGGGGAGAACCATGCCTCGGCCCATGCCCTGGGCGTGCCGGTGCGCCGCATCCGGCTCTACGCCGTGCTGTTTGGCGGTCTGATGGCCGGGCTCGCGGGTGCCTATCTCTCATTGATCTACACGCGCTTCTGGTCGCCGGGCATGACGGCCGGGCGCGGCTGGATCGCGCTGGCGCTGGTGGTTTTCGCCGCCGGGCATGTCTGGCGGCTGGTGCTGGGCGCCTACCTCTTCGGTGGGCTGACTGTGGCACAATTGCACGCCCAGGCTGGCGCGATCGGGCTTCCCTCGCAGCTTCTTTCGGCGCTACCCTACATCATGACCATTCTGGCCCTGCTGGTTCTCGCCGTCTCCGGGCGGCGCGGGTCGGGCGCGGCGGGATCGCTCGGGCAACCCTTTGTCCCGGAGCGGTAGTTTCAATCGGGGAGAGACGACAGATGTTCAACACCACAATACGCCGCATCGCCCTTGCGATGGGCCTCGGGCTTGCCATGATCGGCGGCGCCAGCGCGCAGGAGAAGCTGAAGATCGGCTTCATCTATGTGGGGCCGGTGGGCGATTTCGGCTGGAGCTACCAGCATGATCAGGGCCGCAAGGCCATCGAGGCGGCCTTCCCGGGGCGGGTGGAAACCACCTTCGTGGAGAGCGTGCCGGAAGCCGACAGCGATCGCGCCATCGAGCAGCTCGCCCGCACCGGGCACCGGCTGATCTTCACGACTTCCTTCGGCTTCATGGAGCCAACACTCCGCGTTGCGCGGAAATATCCGAACGTGATGTTCGAGCATGCCACAGGCTTCAAGCGCGACAAGAATGTCGCGACCTATTCCGCGAAGTTCCACGAGGGGCGCTACATCATCGGCAGGATTGCCGGAAAGATGACCAAGACCAACACCATCGGCTATGTCGGCGCCTTCCCGATCCCGGAGGTGATTGCAGGCATCAACGCCTTCTATCTCGGTGCGAAATCGGTGAACCCGAACGTCAAGATCAAGATCGCCTGGGCCTATGACTGGTTCAACCCGCCGAAGGAGGGTGACGCCGCCAAGACCCTGATCGACCAGGGCGCGGATGTGATCACCCAGCACACGGACAGCCCGGCGCCGCTGCAGCAGGCGGCGCAGCGGAATATCTTTGCTTTCGGCCAGGCCTCGGACATGACCAAGTTCGCGCCGAACCACATCCTCACCTCGATCATCGACGATTGGGCGCCCTATTATGTCGAGCGCACCCGCGCGATGCTGGAAGGCAAGTGGCAGAGCCAGGATGTGTTCGACGGCCTCGCCAAGGGCAAGGTGAAGATGGGGCCCTATGTGAACATGCCGCCGGACGTGAAGAAACTCGCGGAGGAAACCGAAGCCGCGATCATCGCCGGCAAGGTCGATCCCTTCATGTGCCCGGTCATGGCGCAGGACGGCAAGATCGTGGAATGCAAGGGCGGCGACCGGCTCTCGAACGAGCAGGTTTTCGGCATGAATTTCTACGTGCAGGGCATCGAAGGCACAATTCCCAAATAGGCGCTCTCCTTTGGGCATGAATTCGGGCCGGCGGGGCAGTTCGCCGGCCCTTTTTGTTCTATCGCAAACCTCTTGCCACATTGCCGATTTGTCATTTGACCCTTCGTGGTCTCCGGCGCACCTCTGCCGCGAAGTCGATCCTTCCCGGGGGAATGCATGTCACTCTTGTCATGGAAGCCGCTGCTGCTGCGCCTGCATCGCTGGACCACGCTGGTCTTCGCCCTTCCGCTCGCATGGGTGATCATCACCGGGCTGATCCTCTCCGTTGAACCGATCGTGCAGGATCTCGGCACCAAAGCGGGGAGCCTGCCGGCCTCGCGGCTGATCTCCCTGCTCGAGGAGCACGACAAGGAGGGGAAGGTCCGCGCCATCACCGTGCGGGCCTATGAGGATCGACTCACGCTGCAGGGCGTGGGGCCGGGCGGCAGCCTTGATCTGGCGATTTCCACCGGCCAGGTGGTCGATGATAGCGGCCGCACCCTGCTTTCCGATGTTTTCAGCACCTCGCGCGGATTGCACGAACATTTCATCCTCGATCAGGAATGGGTGGTGATCGCCTCGACCTTCGCGATGCTTGTGCTGATCGCGCTCGGTGTTCTCATGGGCTGGCCGCGATTGCGGAACTCGGTCTCCGGCTGGCATCAGGCGGTGGCGTGGTTCGGATTGCCCCTCGTGATCCTCTCGCCGCTGACGGGCCTCGCGATCGCCTTTGGCATGACCTTCGCGACGCCCCGGCCGCAGGATCGCGCGGCACTCCCGCCGATCAAGCAGGCCGTGCAGATTCTGGGTGAGAAGACCGACCTTTCCGGCCTGATCTGGCTCAGGAATCGCGGCGGGCGGATGCTCGCGCGCGTCAATGAGGGCGGGGTGTTCCAGGTCTATCAAGTCTCGATCCGTGGCGTGATTCCTGCCTCCTCGAACTGGCCGCGCGCGCTGCATGAGGGGAATTTCGCGGGTGCGTGGTCGGGCCTGATGGTGCTTCTGACATCCATCGGCATGATGATCCTGACGGGCACGGGTCTGACGCTCTGGCTGCGCCGCACGTTCCGCAAGCGCAACCGCGCGCGCCCGCCCGTGGTGCCCGCGCCGGCGGCGTGATTCAGGCGTTGCCGGCTTTGCGCGTCGCCGTGACCAGATAGACGCCCGCGAGGATGATCAGCCCGGCAATCGCCTCGCGCGGCGCGATGGCCTCTCCGAGCAGAAGCGCGGAGAGGATCACCGCCCAGGCCGGCACGAAATAGCCGGTCATCGAGGCGAGCGTGGGTCCCAGCGCGCGGATCGCGATCATGTAGAGCACGATGGGGGCGGCGGTGGAGATGACGCCCATCACCAGCACGAGATGGACCTGCTGCGGCAGCGCAGAGAGGCTCGAAGGACCGGGAATCGCCATTGCCAGGCTGGAAGCGAAGATGCCTGACATCACTTGCTGGCCGAGGGCGAGGCGCTTCGGCTCGGCCACAGGCAACAAACGAACATAAATGTTTCCCAAAGCATAGCTGACGGCCACGCCGACCATCGCGGCGGCCGCCAGGGGGGTCGCGGCCTCGCCGAAGAGACGCGGACCAATCAGCAAGGCCACGCCGCCGAGGCCCACGAGAATGCCGAAAAGGCGGCGCGGGCTGATCCGCTCATCCGCGAAGAGCTGGCTCGCGATCAAGGCCGTGATCAGCGGTCCGCAAGCCTGGATCATCGCGGCCTTGCCGGCGGGCAGGCTCTGCATCGCATAGGCCACGAGCAGGTTCGCGATCCAGCCATTGAGCGCGCCAAGGATCAGCCAGTCGAAAGCCTCGCGCTTCGAGCGCGGCAGCAGGTCTTGCCGCATCAGCGAAAACCACACCAGCAGCGTCAGCGCGCTCACCGCACCGCGCAGGGCCGCGAGCGTGATCGGGGGGAACGCGCCTGCCATCGCCTTGATGGTCGGGAAACTCAATCCCCAGAGAAAGGCCGCGAGCAGCATCAGCCCCAGGGCCTGCGCCGTCGAAAGCGGCGGACGGTCGCTCACACGCCGATCCCGTGGAGGTCATAGGCATCCGCGCGCTCGATCTTCACCGAAACGATATCGCCCGCGCGCAGGGGGCGCTTCGAGGCGACGTAGACCGCGCCGTCGATCTCCGGCGCGTCCCATTCCGAGCGGCCCTTGCTCACGGTCGGGCCGGGCTCGTCGATGATCACGCGGATGCGCTTGCCGACACGACGCTGCAACAGCTTCGAGGAAATCGGCTGCTGATGGCGCATGAAGCGATCATAGCGGCTCTGCTGAACCTCGGGGGGGATGGATTCCAGCCCGAGATCATTCGCCGTGGCACCCCGCACGGGCTCGTATTTGAACGCGCCGACGCGCTCGAGCTTCGCCTCGGTGAGGAAGCCGAGAAGCTCCTGGAAATCCTCCTCCGTCTCGCCGGGGAAGCCGACGATGAAGGTCGAGCGGATCGCGAGATCCGGGCAGATCTCCCGCCATTTTCCGATGCGCTGGAGTGTCTTTTCCTGATGCGCGGGCCGGCGCATGGCCTTCAGGACGTTGGGGGAAGCGTGCTGGAACGGGATATCGAGATAGGGGAGGATGCGCCCGCCGCTTTCATGCGCCTCCGCCATCAGCGGGATCACCTCATCCACGTGCGGATAGGGGTAGACATAATGTAAGCGAACCCAGATTCCGAGCGTGGAGAGGGCAGCCGCGAGATCGAGGAACTTCGTGCGATATTCCCTTTCATTCCACAGGCTTGGCGCGTATTTCAAATCCACGCCATAGGCCGATGTATCCTGAGAGATGACGAGGATTTCCTTCACGCCGGCGCGCACCAGCTTTTCCGCCTCGCGCATCACCTCGGCGAGGGGGCGCGAGACGAGATCCCCCCGGAGCCTGGGAATGATGCAGAAGGTGCAGCGGTTGTTGCAGCCTTCCGAAATCTTCAGATACGCGTAGTGGCGCGGCGTGAGCTTAACCCCTTGTTCCGGAACGAGATCGAGGAACGGGTCATGCGCGGGCGGCACCACCTCGTGCACGGCCGCGAGCACGCTCTCATAGGCCTGAGGGCCGGTGATGGCCGCGACGGAAGGATAGGCCTCGCGGATCTGCTCGGGCTCGGCGCCCATGCAGCCCGTCACGATCACCTTGCCGTTTTCTGCGAGGCCCTTGCCAATGACATCAAGCGATTCCGCTTTCGCGCTGTCGAGGAAGCCGCAGGTGTTGACGATGACGAGATCAGCCCCGGCATGGGTTTTCGTGAGCGCGTAGCCCTCGGCGCGCAGCCGCGTGATGATGCGCTCGCTATCGACAAGCGCCTTCGGACAACCCAGGGAAACGAAAGAGATTTTCGGAGCAGCTGACATTCTCAATCCGGAAGGCGGGCGGCGGTGACCTCAACCTCGACCTTGAATTCCGGCCGCGTGAAACCCGAGACGATCACGAGGGTCGAGGCGAAGGCGTCGCCGTTCACATAGCGGCTTCGCACCCGGCCATAAACCGGAAAATAGGCGCGATCGGTCACGAAGGCATTGAATCGCACCACATCCTGCAGGGTCATGCCGGCTTCGGCGAGGATGGCCCTGATGTTCTCGAAGCAGAGCACGGCCTGCGCTTCCACATCCTCGGGGATCACGTCATCCGGCCCGATGCCGAGCTGTCCCGAGGCAAAGACCAGCCGCGCGCCCGGCGGCACGGCGATGCCGTGGCTATAGGCGGCAAGCGGGGCGCGGATGGTCGCGGGGTTCAGTTTCTGGTGGGGCATGGTTGTCCTCAACGTCGTGCTCGGCGGGAAACTCCAGGTAGCCTGCCGGAAGTCGGGGGCCCTGGCCCGGGCATCCACGGCATCCCTTTTGTTTCAGGAGGAGGATGGCCGGAACAAGTCCGGCCATGACGGGCGAGAAACCTGCCCTATCTAGCGCGCTTGCGAGCGTTTTGGAATCGCGCTTGCTAGGTGCCTGCATCCTCTTTCGCATCATCCCTCCAGGAGCCCTGATCCGTGCCTGTCACTCTTCCCCAAAACTCCCGCTTCTGGTTGCGACAAGTGAGCCTGCCCCTCGCTCTCGTTGAGGGCGAGGGCTTCCCCGCGCATTTCACCGGCGATGCCTTCATCCGAGCCGCCATGCTGATCGCGGATGGAAAAATCGCACGCATCGTTGGGGAGCCCGTCGCGGATGTCGGGGAGGGCGAGAGCGTGGATTGCGGCGGGAAAATCGTGCTGCCGCGCTTCGTCGACGTGCATACGCATCTCGACAAGGGGCATATCCATGCGCGTGCCGCGAACCCCGATGGCACCTTCTTCGGTGCGCTGACGACCGTCGCGGCGGATCGCGAGAAGAACTGGCAGGCCGAGGATGTGCGCGCAAGGATGGATTTCGCCCTGCGTTGCGCCTTCCACCATGGCACGGGCGCCATCCGGACGCATCTCGATAGCCTCGGCAAGCAATCGGACATCTCCTGGCCGGTTTTTTCCGAGATGCGCGAGGAATGGAAGGGACGGATTGAGTTGCAGGCCTCGGCGCTGTTTCCACTCTCGGCCGTATGGGAAGATCCGGCGGATTTCCGCAACATTCTCAAGAATGTCACGAAGCATGGCGGCATACTTGGCGCCGTGACGTATCGTGGTGATCCGCTCACCGACGAGGTGGACAAGGCGCTCGATGAATTCATCGATGCGGCCGAAGCCAATGGCCTCGAACTCGATTTCCACGTGGATGAGAGCGCGTCGCCGGATGCGCGAAGCCTTGAGAAGATCGCGGATGCCGTCCTGCGCAAGAACTATCGCGGTCGCGTGCTCGCCGGGCATTGCTGCTCGCTTGCGCTGATGGAGGACGCGGACCGCGCCCGCGTGACGAGCAAGCTCGCGGCGGCGAAGATCGCGGTCGTCTCGCTGCCGATGTGCAACATGTATCTGCAGGACCGGATTTCCGGCCGCACGCCACGCTGGCGCGGGGTCGCGCCCTTGCATGAGCTTGATGTTGCGGGCGTTTCCACCATGGTGGCTTCGGACAACACGCGCGATCCGTTCTATGCCTACGGTGATCTCGACGGGGTCGAGGTGTTCCGCGAGGCGACACGCATCCTGCATTTCGACCATGATTCCAGGCCGTGGCTCGAGAGCCTCACCATTCGGCCCGCTGCGCAGATGGGTCTCGCCGATGCGGGGCGGCTGGCACCCGGATTGCCTGCAGATTTCATCCTGTTTTCGGCCCGCACGCTCAATGAATGGCTCTGCCGACCGCAGACCGATCGTCTTGTGTGGATCGGCGGCCAGGCGAGCAAGACAAGCCTGCCGGATTATGCTGAACTTGACCGTCTTTCTGCCTGAGGAACCCTGATGCGCTACGATATCGCCACGCTGAAATCCCGTCTCGGCGCCATCAGGACCGACGACAACCCCGCGATCCTCAAGCAGAAAAGCCGCGATTTCTACTGGTATTCGCCGGCCCTCAAGCGCCAGCTGGACCAGGTCATCGCGGATATCATGGTCATGCCGAAGAATCTGGACGAGCTGATCCATGTTCTGGCGACCTGTCATTCCCTCGGAATCCCGGTCACGCCGCGCGGCACGGGCACAGGGAATTACGGGCAGGCCATGCCGCTTTCGGGCGGCGTGCTGCTCGATCTCTCCGCGATGAACGCGGTGAAATCCATCGGCAATGGCCGGGTTGTCACCGAACCCGGCGCCATCCTCGCGGAGATCGACCACGAGACGCGGGAAAAAAGCGGGCAGGAATTGCGCCTCTCGCCTTCGACCTACCACACGGCGACGCTCGGCGGCTTCATCGCCGGTGGTTCGGGGGGCGTCGGTTCCATCCGCTGGGGCGGCTTGCGCGATTACGGCAACATCATCCGCCTGAAGGTCGTGACGATGGAGGCGAGCCCGCGCGTGCTCGAACTCACCGGCGACGACCTCCACAAGGTGAGCCACGCCTATGGCACCAACGGCATCATCGTGGAATGCGAGGTGCCGCTGGCGCCGGCTTACCCCTGGGTCGATGTGATCTTCGGCTTCGATGACCTGCGGCAGGCGACCGAATTCTCGAACAGCCTCGGCGAGCAGGATGGCCTCCTGCTGAAGGAACTCGCGGTGATCGCGGCCCCGGCGCCGCATGATTACTTCCTCCGGCATCGCAAGTTTCTGCCGCGCGACAAGCATGCAGTGGTGCTGATGGTCGCCGATTTCGCGCTTCTCCCGCTGCTCGCTTTCGCCAGGCGCTGGAAGGGCGCGGAGCTGCTGATGCGCTCCGATACGCTTTCCGACGACGAGAAGAAGGGCCTGCCGCCGGCCTTCGAACTCGCCTGGAACCACACGACCTTGCGTGCCTTGCGCGTTGATCCGAGCATCACCTATCTTCAGGTGCTCTATCCCTTCCCCAATCAGGTGGAACTGGTGGAGAAGATCCACGCGCATTTCGGCGAGGAAGTCGCCTGCCACCTAGAATTCGTGAAATTCGACGGCAAGGTCACCTGCTTCGGCCTGCCGCTGGTGAAGTTCACCAGCGAGGAGCGGCTGGAGGAGATCATGCGCATCCATGAGGAGATGGGCGCACCGATCTTCAACCCGCATCGTTACACGCTGGAGGAGGGCGGAATGAAGCAGACCGACGAGATCCAGCTCGCCTTCAAGCGCGAGGCGGACCCTCAAGGGTTGCTGAACCCCGGCAAGATGATCGCCTGGGAGGACCCGAACTACGATTTCAGAAGCGGGAAAACCTTCCTGTTCAAGGGTTTGGGCGGGTGAGTTATTGCGTCTCCGTCATGCCCGGGCTTGGCCCGGGCATGCACGACTTCTCCCAAGATGTGGATGGCCGGAACAAGTCCGGCCATGACGTGGCGGCCGGGGCCTTCGCATGAAGATCCTTCTCGTCTATTGCCACCCGAACCCCGAGAGCTTCACCGCCGCCGTGAAGGCCGCGGCGGTGGAAACGCTGCAACGCAACGGCCATGAGGTTGATATCATCGACCTTTACGCCGAGGGCTTCGACCCCGTGATGAGCCGCGAGGAGCGCAGCGGTTATCACACACGCGGCGAGAACCGCGTGCCTGTCGCGAGCCATCTTGATCGCGTGAAGGCGGCCGACGGGCTGCTCTTCGTCTACCCGACCTGGTGGTATGCGCAGCCCGCCATGCTCAAGGGCTGGCTCGAGCGCGTGCTGATCCCGCACGAGACCTTCACGATGCCCGAGGGCAACCAGCCCATTCGCGGGCTGATGACGAATATCCGCTTCCTTGGCGTGCTAACCTCGCTCGGTTCGCCAAAATGGTGGTGGTGGATCATGGGCATGCCCGGTAGGCGCATCCTGCTCACGGGCATCCGCGCGCTCTGTGCGCCGCGCTGCAGGACGCTCTGGCTCGCGCTCCACCGCATCGATGTGGTGGGCAAGGAGGCGCGCAAACGCCATCTGGAGCGGGTGCGGGAGGTCTTGGGCAAACTGTGACGCGTCACGGCCGGACCAAGCCCGGCCAGGACCTCGTGTCAGGCCAACCGGCTCAGCGGAAACTTCGCCACGTCGTCCAGCAACTCGATGAAACGATCGGTCTGGAATTCGACGGCCTGCCGGCCTTTCTCGGCGGTGGCGAGATGAGCTTCGCCCGCGACGCCCTCAGGATGATTATCCTCCGCAATCCAGGCCATGGAGGTGAAGCCGGTGACGCGCAGCTGCTTGTATTCCTGCGCATACGAAATCGAATTCGGCACGAAATCGACCGCTTTCGACATGTCCACGCGGTTCGGGGCGAAATGCAGCATCACGCTTGTTTCAAAATCGCCGCCATGGATGCCGTAATTGTTCTCGATCTCCGAGAACAGGCCGGCCGGCACGCCGAGCCGCCGCCACGCGGTCTGCGCCACAAGCATCTGGCAACGCACGCGCAATTCCCGCGCGACGATGCCCTGCACCTCGACAGTCCCGCCATGCGAATTGACGATGACGAGCTTGCGCAAGCCGGCGCGCGCGATGCTCTCGCCGATCTCCGTCCAGGCGGAAATGAGGGTGTGCGCGGTAAGCGTCACCGTGCCGGGATCACGCAGGTGCTCGTTCGATTTCCCCACATTCTGCACCGGCAGGAAGAGCACATCGAGATGCGCCGGCAGCTTCTTCATCACGGTGTCGCACATGCCCTGCGCGATGATCGAATCCGTGCCCACCGAGAGATGCGGCCCGTGCTGCTCGGTCGCGGCAATGGGGAGAACGACCACCGTCTTTTCCGGGTCAAGCATCTGGAAATCCCGCGATGTCAGGTCGAACCAGTGAAGTTTGCGCATGTTACCTCAGCGAAGAGAGCTCGGTCGTGACTCGCGCGAGAAACGCCTTTCGTTGCGCCTCCGTCGCGACATTCATGTGGTAGAGCGCGCAATAGCGGATGCGCGCGCCCGGCGCCACGAACCAGCGCAGATAGCGCGTGATCATCTTGCGGGGCGGGTTGCCGACCAGGAAGGCGCGCAGGCGGTCACGGCCATAGGTCGAGATGCCCACGACATGCCGGATATGCTGGAGCATGGGGCGCGGCTTGCCGGGAACAGACAGATCGAAGGTGATGCCCGGACCGAAGATGCGATCGAAGAACCCCTTGAGCATCGCCGGGAAGCCGAAGCACCAGGTCGGGAACTGCACCACCAGCGCCTCGGCGTGATAGAGCCGATCAATATAGCCCTCGATCCCTTTCCGGTTGAGCGAGAGGTCATGGTAATCCCGGCGCATCTCGGCCGTGAGGACGGGCTGGAAGCCTTCGGCATAGAGGTCGCAGAGATCGACCTCATGGCCGTTCGCGCACAAGGCGGCGATACCCGCATCGCGGATCGCCGCATGGAAGCTCTCTTCCAGCGGATGGCAATAGAGATAGAGAATTCTCATGCTTTCACAGGCACGTAGCTCTTCATCTTGCCAGGGTTCAGAAGACCATAGGGGTCGATCTCGGCCTTGAACCCGGCCTGATCGGCATCCACGCGCTTGTGGCGCGAGCCATCCTCCAACGAAATCACATGCGGGTTGGCGATCATCACGCCATGGGCCTCATGCGCGTTGATGATGTCGTAGAGCCGCTCCTTCGTGGTGTAGCGGATGACGGGCAGGGCACTCGCCGAGAGGTTGCCGCCAAAGCGGATGAACTCGCAATGCGGGATGAGTTCTTCCGGGAACATCGCGGCCGTCTCGAGGATCGATTCGCGCACGCGATCATGCGGATAGAGGCACTGGAGATAGGTGACCGAGCGATCCGCCTTCAGCATCTGCAGCGTCGTGTGGTTCCAGGTGTATTCGTAGAGCGGAACCGAGCCAGCTTCCTCGCGCGTCGGCGTTTCCAGCGTGATCATGCCGCCCAGCGGCTCGACGATGTCGCGGAAGCTTTCGAGCGAGGCCTCGGCGATCATGCAGGCGAGGATGTGCTTGCCCTCGGGGCAACAGGGCTTGAGCTGGCCGAAATAATCGGGCAGGGGCCAGGCGATGCCGCTCATCAGCTTCTTGACCACGCCATCAGCCTTCGCGGCGGCGAACCCGGCATCCAGCAGCTTCGCGAAATCATCGAAGGTGACGATCACATCATACCAGGGCCAGGCCGGCGCGAGCGGCATTTCGAGCGCGGTGATGATGCCCGTCGTGCCGTAGGCGCGGTTGATCTTCTGGGCGGCATCGCCCCGAAGTTCGATGATGCGGGGTTCATCCTCCACGGTCACGATCCGCGCGGCGAGGATGTTGCCGGGCTCCCGCAGCCCGCCATAGGTGACGGAACCCACGCCGCCCGATCCGCCGGCGACGAAGCCGCCGATGGTCGCCGTGCGCTTTGTGGAGGGGTGGAGGCGGATTTCCTGCCCGGATGGCTTCAATTCCTGATCGAGCTTGCCCATGAGCAGGCCCGCGCCGCAGCGCACGCGGCCCGGCTTCACCCATTCGATCGAGGCGAAATTCGTCATGTCGAGCAGCACGCCGCGCTCCATCGGCACGGCCTGCCCGTAATTGCCGGTGGCGCCGCCGCGCGGGGTGATCGGCACGCGATGCCTGACGCAGGCCCGCACCAGCGTGACGAGATCGGCCTCGTTGCGCGGAGAAACAAAGATATCCGCGCTTTTTTGCGCGAGTTCCTCGTTGAGAATCGGCGAATACCAGAAGAAATCGCGGCTTTTCTTCCGCACCACCTTGTCTTCCGTCACCACCGGCACATCGCCGATTTCGGCCAGGATCGCCCCGATGGCTGCGGGCAGGGCGGGATTCTCGGCGGAGACTTTTCGCGCAGGAACATTCATCGGACGACGCTTTCCATGGAACCGGGAAGCCGGCTTCTACTGTCGTGACAGGATAGCAAGCCTGGTGCCGCCGGCCAGTGCCTTTATGCAGGCTCATCCCCTGAAATCCGCATTCGCCAATTGCAGTCTGTCCAATCCCGCGCCATCCTGCTTGCGCCCTGGGCAGGAGGCACCCATCACCGCGCCGCACTTTGTGCGGCACGGGCATTGCAGCGTTTGACCAGCGCCCGATATCGGGGGAAGACGGCGAACCAGAAGCCCTAACGGAGACCGGACCCATGATGATGAAATATCGCCTGAACCGTCGTGCCGCGCTTGGCCTGCTGGGCGGCTCGGCCGCTTCCGTTCTCGTGCCCATGACGGGCAGCCGCGTGAACGCCCAGAGCCTTGACAAGGTCAGCTATCAGACCAACTGGCGCGCGCAGGCCGAGCATGGCGGCTTCTATTACGCGGTCGCCAACGGCATCTACAAAAAATATGGCATCGACGCGGATATCCGCATGGGCGGCCCGCAGCAGAACCCCTCGCAGCTGCTGCTCGGTGGCCGCGTGGACATGATCATGTCCAATTCCTTCGAGGCCATCCGCTATGTCGAGGAGAAACTGCCGTTCCTCTGCATCGCCTCGATCTTCCAGAAGGACCCGCAGGTCATCATCTGCCATCGCGGCGTGGGCAATGACAGTTTCGAGCAGCTGAAGGACAAACCGATCCTCGTGGGCGGCGCGGGCCGCACCTCCTACTGGCCATTCCTCAAAGCGAAGTTCGGCTACACCGACGAGCAGATCCGCCCCTACACCTTCAACATGGCTCCGTTCCTGGCCGACAAGAACATCTGCCAGCAGGGCTTCCTCTCTTCCGAGCCCTTCGCGATCCAGAAGGAAGGCGGAGTCGATCCGCTGGTGCATCTGATCGCCGATGCGGGCTTCGCCAACTACAACACCACGATCAACATCTCCCGGAAGATGGTGGACGAGAAGAAGGACCTCGTGCAGCGCTTCGTGACCGCCTCGCTCGAGGGCTGGGCCGCCTACATGAAGAACGGCCCCGAGAACGCCGCCGCCAACACGCTCATCAAGCGCGACAACCCCGACATGACCGACGAGAAGATCGCCTATGCGATCAAGGTGATGAATGAGAAGGGCATTGTGATGTCCGGCGACGCGCTGAAGCTCGGCGTCGGCGCGATGACCGACGAGCGCTGGGCCTCGTTCTACAAGGACATGCATGCCGCAGGCGTCTTCCCCGCGAATATCGACGTCAGGAAGGCCTATGATCTTTCCTTCATCAACAAGGGCGTCGGCGTCTGATGGCTTTGGCCCAGGGCACGGGCGTGGATACGGGGCGGGCGGCAAGAAAGCCGCTCGTCTCGGTCCGCGGCCTCTCGAAGAAATTCTCGAACGGCACCCTCGCCTTGCGGGACGTGGATCTCGACCTCCATGCGAGTGAATTCGTGAGCCTGCTCGGCCCCTCGGGCTGCGGGAAATCGACCCTGCTGCGGCTGATCTCCGATCTGTCGCAACCCTCCGCCGGCACGATCGACTGGCCGGGGGCGGACAGCGCGGATGCCTATGGAA
>NZ_JBJTDY010000058.1:0-17391 GCF_046092605.1 Rhabdaerophilum sp.
GCGCGGCTGATGACGAGGCGCTGCTTGGTCGGCGCGTTCGGGTTGATCATCTTGTAGTAGATGTCATGCGACAGCGCGTTGGCGAGCGCGAGCAGCAGGCCATCCGCCGTGGAGAGCGCGGCGGCGAGACCGCCGGCGGCCACGAGGCCCGTGATCACGTAAGGCAAGCCTGCGATTTCAGGCGTCGAGATCACCACCACATCGGTGTTGATGCCGAAATCCTGCAAGCGCAGCACGCCCGGATGCCCGGCAATCGCCCGGCATGCCTCAATCGCGGCCTGTGCCGAAGCCGCAGCCTTGCCACAGATCGAAATCAGCGGCGGAATGCCTGGCGCCGAGGGCAGAGAGCCCCAGTTGAACACCCATTGCGGCAGATCCGCGATGTTCTTGCCGATCAGGGTCGAATAGACCTCAAGCTTTGAGAACGCCGCATAGGCCGGAGCGGTGAAGTAGAGGATGAAAATGAAGAGCAGCGACCAGGCCACGGACTGGCGGGCTTCCTTCACCGACGGGGTCGTGAAGTAGCGCATCAGGACGTGCGGGAGCGCGGCCGTGCCGACCATCAGGCAGAAGATCAGCCAGAAATAGTTCGCGGGCGAGTAGCGCGTGAACGGGGCTGTATGTGTTGTGAGGAGCGATTGCTGCGTCGCTAGACCCTTCTGGACGAATTCCTGCTCGAGCGTGGCGATCTGCTGCAGCGCCTGACCATATGTCAGCTGCGGCAGCGGGATGCCGAACTTCTTCGCCGACATCCAGATCACGGGGATCAGGTAGGCGACGATGAGCACGATATACTGGGCGACCTGCGTCCAGGTCACGGCCTTCATGCCACCGAGCATCGAGCAGACCAGAATACCCATCAGGCCGACGAAGCAGGCGAGTTCGAAGTTCATGTCAAGGAAGCGCTGGGCGATGAGGCCCGTGCCGAAGATCTGCGCCACCACATAGGTGAAGGAGCAGGCCAGAAGCACGAGAACGCCGCAGAGGCGCGCCGCGTTGCCGCCATAGCGCGCGGCGAGGAAGTCCGGAACGGTGTAAGCGCCGAACTTGCGCAGGAACGGCGCGATCAGCACCGCCACGAGCACGTAGCCGCCGGTCCAGCCGAGCACGAAAGCGAGGCCATCATAACCCAGGAGGAAGAGCGTGCCGGCCATGCCAATGAACGAGGCGGCGGACATCCAGTCCGAGCCGGTCGCCATGCCGTTATAGAAGGCCGGAACCGAGCGGCCCGCCACGTAGTATTCGCCCACATCCGACGTGCGCGAGACGATGCCGATGAAGGCATAGACCAGGATGGTCAGGCCCATGAACATGTAGCCGAGATATCTCTGCTGCACGCCAAGCTGCTCGAGAATGCCGACCAGAATGATGAAGCCGAAGAAGCCGCCCGTATAGAGCGCATAGATGCGGCCGAGATTGTTGAGGAAGCCACCCTTGCCTGCGATCGAATCTGCCATGGTTGCCTCCCCTTACTCTTCTTCGGCCACGCCGCATTCGCGGTCGATTCTGTCCTGCGCCTTACCGAACCAGAACAACATGACGACGAAGACGATCAGCGAGCCCTGCGCGGCCATGTAGAAGCCGAGCGGGAAGCCGAGGATCTTGATGCCGTTCAGCGGCACCACGAACATATGCACGATGAAGCCGAAGAAGACCCAAAGGGCCATCATGATTTTCATCAGGCGACTGGTCTTTTGCCAGTAGATTTCATCTGTATTGTTAGCCATTCGCTTTTCCTCCCTTGCCGCATTTCACAAGCGGCGTTGAACGGGGGGAACGGAGGCCCCGGTTTGATCCATCGCAATGAAGCCCGAATTGCGCCACGCAAAAGACCGATGCCCACTCTCCCAGTTGGCAAGATGGAGAAAATATGCCTTTCGTCATTAAGACTTTCGGCTAATTCTTCTTAAGCCTTTGATATCGCCTGTGAAAAAAATTCTGACAGGTCGTCGCCCATGCGCCCTGACTTCTTGCGGCTCAGGGAATCGTGATCAAGGCGCGGAAGACCCGGGCCCTGCCCTCGGGAGGATCGTGTCGGCGGAGGGGACCGAACCCCGCCCTTCGGTCTGCAAGATGGACAACCTTTCCTTGATGCGCATCATTCAAGTCGGGGTCGAGCCGTATCCCCGTCTTGATCACAGCCCTTTGGCCTGCGCATCAGGCAGGCTGCGGTCGTCCGGCCACCCGGACGCGGATGCTCCCGGTGACGGATTCCAGCTGGTCTATCATGTGGACCTATGGGATGGAAAAAATTTGCCCGGCCTTGCGCGCTCCGTTGCGCGAGCAAGAATTTTGGCTAGGATATCGCGATCTGCAGTCCAATCATTCCATAATATGAACCTTGCTGCAGATCGCTGGGAGGGGCGTTCGCCGGAACCGGGCTCGCCTGTCTTGCGGAATAGTCGGGCTCCCGGCCTCACGGGGCGGGCATCCGGCGGGGGTCTGGCAGGGTGG
This sequence comes from Rhabdaerophilum sp., assembly GCF_046092605.1. Taxonomy (NCBI): domain Bacteria; kingdom Pseudomonadati; phylum Pseudomonadota; class Alphaproteobacteria; order Hyphomicrobiales; family Rhabdaerophilaceae; genus Rhabdaerophilum; species Rhabdaerophilum sp. Next base: position 2,455 of record NZ_JBJTDY010000058.1, read on the forward strand.
AAGCATGACGGAATTGTCTCAGGCGGTCGCCGCGCCGGTGATCGATCAGGCGGACGCCCAAAGGCATCGCGCGCGGTTCATCTGGCCGCTTGAGGTCGTGGCGGCGGGACTGCTGGTGGCGATCATCCTGCTTCTGCTGACCGGTGTCACCTCGCGCTATGTCTTTTCCCTCCCCATCGTCTGGATCGACGAGGCGACTTCGACATCCTTCCTGTGGCTCGCGATGCTGGGCGCGGCCCTCGCGATCGACCGGAACGAGCACCTGAGGCTCACGCTTTTCATCGGCATGTTCCCGTCGCGCCCTCGCGCTGTCGTCGAGGCCTTTGCCCTGGTTGCCGCCGCCGTCTTCCTCGCTGCGATGCTCTATCCGGCCATCGATTACACGATGGAGGAATCATACGTTTCGACGCCCGCGCTGAACATTGCGAACAGCTGGCGCGTTTCGGCCATTCCCTTCGGCATCGCGACGATGCTGCTGCTCACGTTGCGCTATGCGCTGCGCATCTGCGCCCCGCGCGATCTCCTGCTGGCTGCCCTTGCGATTGGCGCGAGCGCTGTCGTGTTCTGGTTGATGATGCCGGTGTTCAAGGCGCTCGGCTACGGCAATATCGCGGTATTTCTCGTCGGTGTGGTGGTGGTGTGCCTCGTCGCGGGTGTGCCCATCGCCTTCTGCTTCGGCCTCGGCACGCTCTGCTTTCTCACCTTCACCACCACCGTTCCGACCCTGGTGATGATCGGTCGCATGGATGAGGGAATGTCGAGCCTCATCCTGCTGTCGGTGCCGGTTTTCGTGCTGCTCGGCTGCATCCTCGACGCAACCGGGATGGGTCGGGCGATCGTCGATTTCCTCGGCTCCCTGCTCGGGCATATCCGGGCGGGGCTGTCCTATGTGCTGCTGGGTTCGCTCTTCCTCGTTTCCGGCATTTCCGGTTCCAAGGTGTCGGACATGGCGACCGTCGCCCCCGCGCTTTTCCCGGAGATGAAGAGGCGCGGCTACAAGCCCAAGGAACTCATCGCGCTGCTCGCGACGGGCGCGGCTATGGCCGAAACCGTGCCGCCGAGCATCGTGCTCATCGTGCTCGGCTCGGTGGCGGGCGTTTCCATCGCGGGCCTCTTCACCAGCGGCTTCCTGGTGGCGATGGTGCTGCTGCTGGTTCTCGCGATCCTCGCGCGCTGGCGTGCCCGCGGCGAGTTGCTGGAAGCCGTGCAGCGCGCGCCGCTCTCGGTCATCGGCAAGACCGCGCTGGTCGCGGCACCCGCTCTGGTGCTGCCCTTCATCATCCGCAGCGCGGTGGGTGGAGGCGTGGCCACCGCGACCGAGGTTTCAACCATCGCGGTGCTCTATGCGATGGTCGTCGGCATCGTGCTTTACGGCGGGATCGGCTGGCGCACCTTCTATGGCATGCTGGTGGAAACGGCCGCACTTTCCGGCGCCATCCTGATGATCCTCGGCACTGCGCTCGCCATGGCCTGGGCGCTGACCCAGACCGGCTTTGCGAACCAGCTCGCGCTCTGGATGCAGAGCCTGCCGGGCGGCTGGATCAGCTTCATGGCCATCACGATCGTGGTTTTCGTGATTCTCGGCTGCTTCCTCGAAGGGTTGCCGGCCATCGTGCTGATGGCGCCGCTGATGTTCCCGATCGCGAAGAAGCTCGGCATCCATGATGTGCATTACGCCATGGTGGTGGTCACCTCGATGAATATCGGGCTGATGGCACCGCCCATTGGCATCGGCTTCTATATCGCCTGCAAGATCGGCAACGTGTCTCCCGATGAGGCGATGGGCGCGATCTGGCCCTACCTGCTCGCGCTGATCATCGGCCTCATCGTGATTGCGGCCGTCCCTGCCATTTCCACCGTTCTGCTCTGAGGGCGTTCTGCTCTGAGGGAGGGAGCAGCACCGCGCCGCCAGATTGTCGTTTCAACCAAGAAGACAAAGCTACCCCAGAAAGCTACCCCAGAAAGCTACCCGAGGAGGAAACCATGACCCTTTCCCGTCGCACCCTGCTTCAGGCCAGCGCCACCGGCGCCGCTCTGGGCACCTTCCATATCGGTCTTGGCAAGGCCCAGACCGCGGAATTCACCTACAAATATGCGCATAACCTGCAGGTGACCCACCCGGTCCATATCCGCGCCACCGAAGCGGCCGAGAAGATCAGGCAGGAGACCAACGGCCGGATGGTCATCCAGATCTTCCCGGCGAGCCAGCTTGGCTCGGATACCGACATGCTGAGCCAGGTGCGCTCGGGCGGCGTCGAGTTCTTCACGCTCTCGCCGTTGATCCTCTCGACCCTCGTGCCCAATGCATCGCTCAACGGCATCGGCTTCGCCTTCCCCAACTACGATGCCGTGTGGAAGGCGATGGATGGTGAACTCGGCACCTATGTGCGCGGGCAGATCGGCAAGGCCAACCTCGTCGTCATGGACAAGATCTGGGATAACGGCTTCCGCCAGATGACCAGCTCCAAAGGGCCGATCAACACCCCGGATGATCTCAAGGGTTTCAAGATCCGCGTGCCGGTGAGCCCGCTCTGGACCTCGATGTTCAACGCCTTCCAGTCGGCGCCGGCCAGCATCAACTTCGCGGATGTCTACACCGCGCTGCAGACCCGCGTGGTGGACGGGCAGGAAAACCCGCTCGCAATCATCGCCACGGCCAAGCTCTTCGAGGTGCAGAAATTCTGCTCCGTGACGAACCACATGTGGGACGGCTTCTGGTTCCTCGGCAATCGCCGCGCCTGGGAGCGCCTGCCGGAGGATGTGCGGACGGTGGTTGCACGCAATCTCAACGCCGCTGCCACCCTCCAGCGCGCCGATGTCGAAAAGCTGAACGCAACCCTGCGCACGGATCTCACCGCCAGGGGCATGGTTTTCAATGATACCCAGGCCGGGCCGTTCCGTGAGGCCTTGCGCAAGGCCGGTTTCTACGCCGAATGGCAGAAAAAATTCGGCGACGAGGCCTGGGCCATCCTCCATAGGGCAACGGACGGCAATCTGGGCTGAGAGCGATCAGCCGCGCATGGTTTCGCTCTGCCCGCCATCCACGGGCAGGGTGACACCGGTAATGAAGCGTGCCTCATCCGAGGCGAGGAACAGGGACGCGGCCGCGACATCATAGGCCGTGCCCATCTGCCCGGTCGGCACCGCGTTATGGCGCTTCGCGATCAATGTCTCGACATCGCCGAACACCCCGGCGATCTGTCGATGGACGAGAGGGGTGTCGATCAGGCCAGGCAGCACGGCATTCGCCCGGATGTTCTGCCCGGCATATTGCAGCGCGATCGCCTTGGTGGCCTGCACCACGGCGGCCTTGGCCGCGGAATAGACAAAATAGGGATAGCCGGTCCAGCGAATGCCGGCGATCGAGGCAATGTTGACGAAAACGCCGCCGCCTTGTTCCAGAAATCGGGGAAGCAGCACCTTCGCGCTGCGCCAGACCGGACCGAGATTGAGATCGATGCCGCGCTGGAAGCTTTCCTCTGTGAGGTCCATCTGCCCGCCGGGCACGACGACACCCACATTGTTGTGCGCGACGTCGATCCGCCCGAACCGCGCGATTGTCGCCTCCACCGCGCGATTGATCGCGTCGAGTTGTGTTACATCGGCGGCAAGCGCCAGCGATTCACCGCCTTCGCCACGGATGATCTCCGCCGTTTCCTCGGCGGCGGCCTCATGGATGTCGATGCAGGCGATGCGCGCGCCCTCGCGCGCATACAGGACCGCAGCAGCCTTGCCATTGCCCCAGCCGGGACCGGAGGAGCCTGCGCCGAGGACGAGCACGACCTTGCCGGCCATGCGCGTGCCCGGATGGAAGGGCGGCATGGGGTTGCGGACTGCCTGGTTCATGTCATCTCTCCCTCGGGGCAGAGGCGAAGCCGGTCGATGGACTTCCTCGCACATGGTCCATGATGTAGACCATTTTTTCCGGAATGCTGATTGTTTTGATCAAAAATCTCCAATAATTACGGAATTTCATGCGTTTCCTGCGAATTTTGATTCTATATCGTGGACTGATGGATCAAAGGTCATGACCGGTTCCGCATCTGTCGAGCGGCTTGGCGCCCAAAGCCCGGTCAGGACCCTGCGCCTGCTGCGGCAGCTGGGGGAAGCCGGCGCGTGCGGCGCCTCGCTCGGCGCTCTGGTGCGCGCCTCGGGGCTCGCGAAACCCACCTGCCGCCGGATGTTGATCGCGCTGATGCAGGAAGGAATGGTGGTGCAGGACCCTGCCACCCGCACCTACTTCCTTGGCCGCGAGATCTACCTGCTCGGCATGCTCGCGGCAGAGCGTTACGGCATTCATCGTGTGGCGCTCGATAGCGTCGCAAGGCTCGCGCAGGAAACGGGCGATGCTGCCTTCCTCCAGGTGAGACACGGGCAGGAAGTGGTCTGCCTCACGCGCGAGGACGGCGGTTATCCCCTCCGCTCGCATGTGCTGAAGGCGGGAGATCGCCACCTTCTCGGCGCGGGTGCCGGGCCGCTCGCCATTCTCGGCGCGATGCCGGAGGCGGAGGCGGAGGCCTATCTCGCGGCCTGTCATTCTGCGCTGGCGCAGCGTTATCCCATGCTCTGGCCCCTTCTGCCGGATCTCGTGAAGGAAAGCCGCGCGCGGGGCTACAGCCTCAATCGCGGTGTTCTCTTCCCTGGTTCCTGGGGCATGGGCATGGCCATCCGCGAGCCTTCCGGCCAGGTGGTCGCGTGCCTTTCGCTCGCTGCGGTCGAGAGCCGAATGCAGCCTGATCGCGAGCCTGAGCTTGTCGCCCTTCTTGCCCGGGAAGTTGAGCTCGTGGAGCAGCGCCTGGCGGGTGATGCCATGCCGCAACCTCAAATCGCCCCTGCCGCGCGCAAAAGGACCCAGCCATGACCGAGACCTTCCGCCGGAGCGCCGCCATTGTTGGCTGGTGCCATTCGCCCTTCGGCAAGCTTGACATCCCCGATATCGAGGGGCTGATCGGCGCAGTGGCTGAGGGCGCGTTGGATGATGCGGGCGTGAGCGCCGCCGAGATCGATTTCGTGACCGTGGGCGTGCTGAATTGCGGTTTCTCGAAGCAGGGCTTCGAGGCGGGTCTCGTGAGCGTCGCGATGCCGGCACTCGCCCATACTCCGGCCATGCATGTCGAGAATGCCTGCGCGACCGGCTCGGCGGCCATCCATGCCGCGATGGATTTCATCGAAAGCGGGCGCGGCCGGATCGCGCTCGTGATCGGTGCCGAGAAGATGACCGCGACGCCCGCCGCCGAAGTGGGGGATATTCTTCTTTCGGGCAGCTATCGCATGGAAGAGGACCGGGTCGAGGCCGGGTTTGCAGGCATTTTCGGGCAGATCGCCAGCAGCTATTTCCAGCGCCACGGGGATCGGTCCGAGGAACTGGCGATGATCGCGGCCAAGAACCACGTTCACGGCCTCGCGAACCCCTATGCCCATATGCGCAAGGATTTCGGCTTCGCCTTCTGCAACACGGTCTCGGAGAAGAATCCGCATGTCGCCGGCCCGCTCTGCCGCACGGATTGTTCGCTGGTTTCGGATGGGGCGGCCGCCCTCGTTCTGGCCGATGCGGAAGTCGCGGCCACATTGCGCCGCGCCGTCACGTTCCGGGCGCGCGAGCATGTGAATGATTTTATGCCGCTCTCGCGCCGCGACATGATTGCCTTCGAGGGCGCGCGCCGGGCCTGGAGCCAGGCGAAGGAGCGCGCGGGCATCACCCTCGACGATCTCGATCTCGTCGAGACGCATGATTGCTTCACCATGGCCGAGATGATCGAATACGAGGCGATGGGCCTCGCCAGGCCCGGCGAGGGCTGGAAGGTGGTGCGCGAGGGCGTGACAAGCCGGGGCGGTCGCCTGCCGGTCAACCTGTCGGGTGGGCTCAAGTCGCGCGGGCATCCCATTGGCGCTACGGGGGTTTCCCAGCATGTGATGGCCGCGATGCAGCTTTGCGGCGAGGCCGGCGAGATGCAGTTGCCCGGCGCGAATCTCGCGGGCGTGTTCAACATGGGTGGCGCTGCCGTCGCCAATTATGTGTCGATCCTGGAGCGCCTGAAATGACCGCCGACCATCCCGAGGGCGGGCTTGCCCGCTGTTCGAACCGGGTGATGAACCTCGCCCATGTGCTGCGGCAGAATGCACGGCGGTTTCCAGATCGGCATGGCCTTGTCTGGGGCGAGAAGAGCTGGACATGGCTGGAGGTGGAGCGCGAGGTGAACGCGCTGGCCGCCGCGCTGCAGGCCCGCGGCCTCGGCAAGGGCGACCGGCTGATCGTGCATTCGAAGAACACCGCGCAGATGTTCTTCTCGCTTTTCGCGGCCTTCAAGCTCGGCGCGGTCTGGGTGCCGACGAATTTCCGCCTGATGCCGGAGGAAGTGATCTATCTGGCGGAATTTTCCGGCGCGAAGGGCTTTCTCTGCCATGGGGATTACCCCGATCACGCGGCAAGCGTGGCACAGAATGTGCCGGGCGTGGAATTCATCTGGCGGCTTGACGAGCAGGCACGCGACACGCGTTTCGGGGAGGCGGATGTCTCCGGGCGCATGGCCGCATTCGGGGGGCAGGGGGTGCCGGATGCGCCCGTGGAGCAAAATGATCCCTGCTGGTTCTTCTTCACCTCGGGCACCACGGGCCGCTCGAAGGCTGCGGTGCTGACGCATGGCCAGATGGCCTTCGTCCTCACCAACCATCTCTGCGATCTGCTGCCGGGCGCGACGGAAGCGGATTCCTCGCTCGTGGTGGCGCCGCTGAGCCACGGGGCTGGCGTTCACCAGCTCAACATCGTGGCGCGGGGCGCGACGACCATCCTCCTGCCGACCGAGAAATTCGATATCGAGGAAGCCTGGCGGCTGGTGGAAAAACACCGCGTCACCAACATGTTCACGGTGCCGACCATCCTGAAGATGCTGGTGGAGCACCCTTCGGTGGATCGCTTCGACCATTCCTCGCTGCGCTCGGTCATCTATGCCGGGGCGCCCATGTATCGGGAAGATCAGAAATTCGCGCTTGCGAAGCTCGGGCCGGTCATCACGCAGTATTTCGGTCTGGGTGAGGTAACAGGCAACATCACCGTGCTGCCGCCTGCCCTGCATGATCCGGAGGATCGCGCGAACACCAAGTTCGGCACCTGCGGTTTCGAGCGCACGGGCATGCAGGTCTCGATCCAGAATGATGCGGGCGAGGAGCTGAAACCCTTCGAGACCGGCGAGATCTGCGTCATCGGTCCGGCCGTCTTCGCCGGCTACTACAACAACCCCGAAGCCAATGCGAAAGCCTTCCGTGATGGCTGGTTCCGCACGGGCGATCTCGGCCACATGGATGAGCAGGGCTTTGTCTACATCACGGGCCGCGCCTCCGACATGTATATCTCCGGCGGCTCGAACATCTATCCGCGCGAGATCGAGGAGAAGATCCTGACCCATCCGGCGCTGGTCGAGGTGGCGGTTCTGGGCGTGCCGGACAAGCTCTGGGGGGAAGTGGGCGTTGCAGTCTGCGTGACGCGCGAGCCGGTGGAAGAAGCCGCGCTCGCCGAGTTCCTGAGTTCGAAAATCCCGCGCTACAAGCTCCCGAAGCGCTTCTTCTTCTGGGATGCGCTGCCAAAATCCGGCTATGGCAAGGTGCCGAAGCGCCTGGTGAAGGACGAACTCGTCGCGCGTGGGCTGATCGATGGCGAAGGGCTCATCTGATATGGCGCGCCCCTCCTTCATCCGGCAGCCCGGCCCGGCTCTGTCCCCGCGCGTGGTCGCGGTGGAAGGGCGCGGCCGCGCCTTTCCGATGCGGCTCGAGGCGGGCCTCTCTCTGCTGGAGGCCGTGCGGCAAGGCTTCGCCCCCGCCGGATTTGCCAGCGGAACGCTGAATTTCGGCCCGCTGGCGCTATCGCCCTTCGCTTATGTGATGCCGGCTCTGAGCCGCGACGGCCAGAACGCGGCCTTCTATTCGGAGACCTTCCGCCCCTCCGGCATCAGCCGGCTGGAATGCGGTGCGCTGACCTTCGGCCGGCGCGATGGCGGGCCCTTCTTCCATTGCCACGCAATCTGGCGCGAGGCCGATGGCAAGCGCTCTGGCGGGCATATCCTGCCGGATGAAACCATCCTTGCGGAGGATGCGACCGTCCCGGCCTTCGGAATCGATGGCGCGCTCTTCGAGGCGAACCCCGATCCGGAAACGAACTTCAAGCTCTTCGGCCCCGTTCCCTCAGCGACAAGAATGACCGATGGCGCGCGCGCCTTCGCCCTGCGCCTTCGGCCCAACCAGTGCTTCCACGCGGCTTTGGAAGGTTTCTGCCGTGAGCAGGGCCTTGCCCGTGCGGTGATCCATGGCGGGGTCGGCTCGCTGATCGGCTCCGCCTTCGAGGATGGGCGCGTGACCGAACCCTTCGCGACGGAAGTGTGCATCACGCGCGGGCTTGTCGAACCGGATGCGGATGGCGAGTTGCGGGCGCGGATCGATGCGGCGCTGGTCGATCTCACCGGCGACCTTGCCGAGGGCCGCCTGAAGCGCGGCGCAAACCCCGTGCTGATGACCTTCGAGCTCATTCTCGCCGAAGCCTGAACCGGCCAAGCCCTTGCTGGCAGAGCCCTGCAGGGCTCTGGCTCTCCCGCGATCCGCCCAAGATGCCCGACGATCGCTTCGGGCAGCATGCGGGAGAGGGCGGGGTTCATCATCACCGGAAGCCCCCGGAAAGCGCTTGATTGTCAATTTTATACAATCTACGAAATACCCCACATTCAATGCCTGCTGGGCCTCCGGGTGGCAGGAGAAGGAAAGCAAGCCATGTCCAAAGACGTCTTTTCCGGCGTGATGCCGGCCCTCATGACCCCCTGCAAGCCGGACCGGACACCGGATTTCGATGCGCTCGTGCGCATGGGCCAGCACCTTGCGGGGCAGGGCATGTCCGGCGTGATCTATGCCGGCTCGATGGGTGATTGGCCGTTGCTCACCGACGAGCAGCGCATGGAGGGCGTGGAGCGTCTGGTGAAGGCCGGCATCAGGGTGATCGTCGGCACGGGCGCGCAGAACCCGATGCGCGCGGCAGCGCTCGCGGCGCATGCGAAGAAGGTGGGTGCGGCGGGGCTCATGGTCATCCCGCGCGTGCTCTCGCGCGGCACCTCGCCGGCTGCGCAATTCGCGCATTTCTCAGGCATTCTCGAAGCAGCGGTGGACCTGCCCTCGGTCATCTACAACAGCCCGTATTATGGTTTCGAGACCAAGGCCGATCTCTTCTTCGCCCTGCATGAGCGCTATCCGCATCTCGTGGGGTTCAAGGAATTCGGCAGCGCCAGGGCGATGTCCTACGCGGCCGAGCATATCGTGAACCGCTCCGAGAAACTCACGCTCATGGTCGGCGTCGATACCGAGGTCTTCCATGGCTATGTGAATTGTGGCGCGACCGGCGCGATCACCGGCGTCGGCAATGCGCTGCCGAAGGAGGTTCTGCACCTCGCGCGGCTCTGCGAGGCGGCGCAAAAGGGCGATCCGGTTGCGCGGCGGCAGGCGCAGGAATTGGAAGGCGCGCTGAAAGTGCTCTCGACCTTCGATGAGGGGGCGGATCTGGTGCTCTTCTACAAGCACCTGATGGTGCTGGAAGGGCACCCGGAATATGCGCTGCATTTCAACCCGACGGATGCGCTCTCGCCCAGCCAGAAGGGCTTCCTCGAGGCGCAGCACAAGCTCTTCAAGGCATGGTACGCCGCCTGGAGCAGGCAGGACTGATCTCGCGAAGGCCAGCCTTTGCCGCTCCCCCTTGCGGCCGGAAGCAGCAGACCCACATCCTTGGGCGACGGCTTTTCGAGCCGGCGCCCCGCCCCGTTGCAATGACGCCGGGCTGCTTGTTGCAGGAGCATGGCATGCGCAAACTGGTGAAGTTTCTCCACACCGTTGCGGCTTGTGGCCTCGTGGGAGCGTTGACAGCCTACATCGTGGTGCTGGCCTTCGCGCCTCAATCCACCCCGCAATCCTATGCCGAGATGCGCCAGACGCTGAGCGCTCTGTCGAATTACATGCTCTTTCCGTCTCTGGGCGTGGGGCTTGTCTCCGGGATCGTGGCGATGATGGTGCACCGGCCGTTTCAGGATCCGCGCTGGGTATGGGCCAAGGCGCTCCTCGGGTTCAGCATGTTCGAGGGCACGCTCGCCATCGTCCAGGCCAGGGCGAATTCCGCGGCGGAGGAGGCACAGAGGATCGCGAGCGGCAGTGGCGATGCGCAGGCTCTGGCGGGCATCATCGCGAATGAATGGATGGCGCTGGGCGCCATCCTCGCGCTCTCGGCGGCACAGATCGCGCTCGGCATCTGGCGACCACGCCTCGGAAGCCGCTGAGCCGGCTGCCGCAGGTTTGATTGCGCTGTTCCCTCAGCCTTCGAGGGCGGAGATCATCGCCACGCGCTCGGCATGGCGACCGCCTTCGAATTCCGCCTCTAGGAAGGCATCGACAATCGCCAGCGCAAGAGCTTCCCCCACCACGCGCGCGCCGAGCGAAAGCATGTTGGCATCGTTGTGCTCGCGGATCATCCGGGCGGAATAGGGTTCGAGGCAGACGCCGCAGCGAATGCCCTTCACCTTGTTCGCGGCCATCATGATGCCCTGGCCCGTGCCGCACAGGATGATGCCGAAGCGGCAATCCCCCGAGGCCACGTGGCGCGCGGCGGCCTCGGCATGGTGCGGGTAAGGCGTGCTTTCCGGCGTCACCGGCCCGATATCCACGGCAATCCAGCCCCTGGCCGCGATATGGGCGGCAATGGCCCGCCGGAGCGGGATCGCCGCGTGATCGCTGGAGAGGACAATGCGCTTCTGGGTCATGCGCATCGGTTAGCGCCAGAAGGCGACGGATTCCAGACCTTTCTTGTCGAATCCCGCGTGTTTCTGGACAGGGAAGTCGCCAGCCGGTGCAACAGACCGCGCTTCACCGGCTGACAGGATCGCCATCGGCGGTTATTTCATGCAACGGGCCCTCGCGACCGGAATCGCCGGCGCGACCCGCGAAGGGAAAGTCGCATGCCAGGACGGGACCAGGCCCTTCCGCATTGTCTTGCCGCACTGGCGATGCTGCTGGCGGCACCCGTGGCGGCGCAGGATCGGCAGCCGGAGCGCGTGGTCTCTCTCAACCTGTGCACGGACCAGCTTCTGCTGGATCTCGCGCCGCGCGAGCGGATTGCCGGTTTGAGCCCCTTTGCGGCCGATGCCGCGCAGTCCTTCCTTGCGGGGCAGGTGCAGGGGCTGCCGATCCTCTCCGGCACGGCGGAGGAAGTGATGGTGATCAGGCCTGATCTTGTGGTCTCCGGCACCTTCACGAAACGTGCGACGCGCGAATTCATCCGTCGGCAGGGCATCCCCATCGAGGAGTTTCCGCCTGCGCGCACGCTCGCGGAAACCCGCGCGCAGATCGCCCGCTTCGGCGAGATAGCGGGAGCGCGCGAGAAAGCCGCGATCCGCATCGGCGAGATCGACCTTGCGATCCGGGAATTGCGGGCGGCGGCATCGCCTGGCAAGCTGCGCATCCTGCCGCTTGCCCGTCGCGGCTGGGTGTCCGGCGCGGATTCGCTGATCAGCGAGCTTCTGGCCGAAGCGGGCCTTGTGAATGCCGCAGGCGAACTGGGCCTCGCGGCAGGCGGAATCGTCCGTCTCGAACAGGTGATCGCCTTGCGCCCGGATGCCATCCTGCTCTCGCGCGAGGATGACCATCCCGAGGACCAGGGCCGCGCCATGTTGCTGCACCCGGCCCTTCAGGCCATGTTTCCGGCCGAGCGCCGTCTTGTCGTGCCGGAGCGTCTGACGGTCTGCGGCGGGCCGATGCTGGGCGAGGCCATGCGGAGCCTCGCGCGGCAGGTGAGCCGCCTCAAGCCGCGTGACCCGGATTGAACCCTCTCCACTTTCCGTTCGGCCCATGCCCGAAGGCGGATGCCGCCACTTCCCTCGCTTGGATCGCGATCCGGGCCAGCCTGTCGAAGGAAGCTGACGCCAAGCTGCGCGCAGGGATCAAGGGCGGGCCGCCTCCCAGGGCAGATTCCGCAGGTCCGCGAGCCTTCTCAAGGCGCAAGCGCGGCCGAACGGGCGGGATCATGCGCGAGCAAGGGCGCAGCCGACACAGGCGGCGCGACGGGTGCTGCCGCCGGAGCCGGCCCCTTCGGTGGCAGCAGCGTGCCGCGCCAGAAATCCGGCCGGCGCGCTCGATCATGCCCCAGCGCATACATCGCCTGCATGTAGGGTATATCGAAATCGATGGGGGAGACGCCGGGCCGGTCGGTATCGAGATAGGCCATCCCGAAGCGGATGCCATTCTCCCGCGACTTCTGCTGCGCGTTTTCGAGAGCCAGCATCAGGTTCGATTTGATGATGCTTGCCACTGCCCAGCTGCCGATTGTGCCGATGCGCGCCGGGATCTCGCGCGCCTCCGGGTAGAGCTTGTTGTGAATGATCACGTAGAGAGCGCATGGCTGACGCCTGCTCGCGCAGCCGAGCCCCGCGCCGGGGAAGAGTTCCAGCCCCGAATAGAAGCCGCGCAGCACGCCGGCATCTGCGTGCAACTCGCCAGGCCGTGCGCCGGGCAGCGGCACGGGAGGGAACAGGACAGGGACACTGATCGCGGCCGTGAGCACGTCACGGAACAGGGCGAGACGGTCAGGCCGCTCGGAATCGGCCAGAGCACCGAGGTTCCAAACGGTGACGCGCTGCGCATCAAGGCTGCTGGTGGCGATCAGCAGGCGGCGCCCCTTGCGGTGTTCGCGTGCGATGCGCACAAGCAGATCGTCGGTGATATGCTCGTCTATGAGCGCGCGCAGTGGCTCATGTCGGTAGAGGCCAGGCTGCCAGACCAGATTGCCGACGCCGCCGTCGAGTAGCCCCGCGATCTTCGGCCCGGTATAGAGCCCTGCGATCAACTCGTCGTAGTTCCGGCCGAGAAAGGCGAAGGGTGCGATGAGCGCTCCCGTGCTGACGCCGGTGACGACATCGAAAGCCGGCCGCGTTCCCGCGTTCGACCAGCCCGCCAGCGCGCCGACGCCGTAGGCACCGTCCGGCCCACCGCCCGAAAGCGCCAGCACCGTGTGTCGGTCGCCGGCACGGCGCTTGGGAACCAGATCGGACGGAGGTGAATCGGCGAAGTAGCGGATCGCGGCGAGGTCGGAAGCCGGAAGCGACGACGAGGCCTGCGCGGCGGTCTGTTCGGTCGTCATGCACCCTGTGGCCGGCAAAGCCAGTGCGAGAGCGGCAGCCAATCCAAAGGCCCGTCTTTGCCAGCGCAGCACCCTCATGGACATGGCGGGCTTGCTCCAGCCGATTTCTGTGTTCGCCGCGGCGACCGTCATTCCCGATTCCCCGCCTTGAACATCATGTTCGACCGGAACAGTCGAAATGCCATATCCGAATGGACCGGATTCGCCAAGCGTCATGGGGTATCCGCCAGCGGGAATAAGCCGCGATGCACACCCCGATGCGCAGGCAACGGATGCTCTGCGATGCCGCGTGCGCCGCGCGGGCACCTCGGCTACATCGTGGCGCCGATCTGCCAGGGAACGAACTCGGCATCGCCATAGCCGAGAAGCTCGCTCTTCGTGCGCTCCCCCGAAGCGATGGCGAGCAGGCGATCGAAGACCTCCTGCCCCTTCCCGGCGATGCTCGCGCCATCGAGGATATCCCCGCAATTGATGTCCATGTCGTCGATCATGCGGTGGAAGATCTCGCTGTTCGTCGCGAGCTTCATCGAGGGTGTTGGCTTGCAGCCATAGGCCGAGCCGCGGCCCGTGGTGAAGGCCAGCAGGTTCGCGCCGCCCGCGACCTGCCCGGTGGCGGCTACGGGGTCATAGCCCGGCGTGTCCATATAGACGAACCCCTTCTCCGTGACGGGCTCGGCATAGCGATAGACGGCGTTCAGCGTCGTGGTGCCGCCCTTCGCCGCCGCGCCGAGGGACTTTTCGAGAATGGTGGTGAGCCCGCCCGCCTTGTTGCCGGGGGAGGGGTTGTTGTTCATGCTCATGCGGTTGCGCGAGGTGTAATCCTCCCACCAGTGGATGATCTCCACGAGTTTCTCGCCCACCGCCAGGTTGCGCGCGCGCCGCGTGAGAAGATGCTCCGCGCCATAGATTTCCGGCGTTTCGGAAAGAATGGCCGTGCCGCCATGCTTCACGAGGATATCCACCGCCGCGCCCAGGGCCACATTTGCCGTGATGCCCGAATAGCCATCCGAGCCGCCGCATTGCAGCGCGAGCATCAGCGCGCCGGCATGCGCTGTCTCGCGCTGCACGCGGTTGGCGGCCGGCAGCATCTCGCGGATCGCCGCGATGCCCGCCTCGACGGTTTTTCGCGTGCCGCCGGTTTCCTGAATGGCCAGCGTGCGGAAGCGATCGCCCTCCGAAAGCCCGTAGGCTTCCTTGAACTTTCCGATCTGGAAGGCCTCGCAGCCGAGCCCCACGAGGATTGACGCGCCCATGTTCGGGTTCGCGGCATAGCCGAAGGTGGTGCGCTTCAGAACATCGATTGCCTCGCCCTTGTCGGCGATGCCGCAGCCTGTGGAATGCACCAGCGGGATGACGCCATCGATGTTCGGAAAATCACGCAGGAGCCCCGAGCGGTTGATCTCCTCCGCGATGAACTTCGCGACCGAAGCCGAGCAATTCACGCTCGTGAGGATGCCCACATAGTTGCGCGTGCCCACGGTGCCATTGGCGCGGCGATAGCCCTGGAAGGTCGCCTGCGCCTCGAGCGGCAGGATATCGGGCTCGCGGCCATCCTCCGCGTGGCGATAGTCCCGCGCAAAAGCGGCAAACGCGCAGTTATGCTCGTGAATCCAGTCGCCCGGCTCGATCGGAGCCGAGGCAAAGCCGATGATCTGGCCGAATTTCAGCACTGCTTCGCCTGGCGCGATGCCCTTCATCGCAAGCTTGTGGCCGCGCGGGATGCGCACCTTCACCCGCACGCCCTCGATGATCTGTCCCTCCGGCAGCACATCCACGGCGATCACCAC
>NZ_JBJTDY010000059.1:0-12617 GCF_046092605.1 Rhabdaerophilum sp.
ATCATAATCTTCGCTCTTCGTCATGGAATTGGCGCGGCCATATGGGAAATGCGGGATAAAGATATCCTGGCTCTTTAAAAATGGTCTCATAGCGACTGCCAGGAATTGTAACTTTGTGAGATAAGGCCGTACAAAAACCGATAGGAAGATATGCTAACTCCTGACATACAACTATTTTCTGTTCATGCTTGAAATGGCGAAAATGTAAGTCACGGGAACGGCGATTGGGGAAACGAGATAGAATTCTATCGCGCCAAGTCGGCAATTTGAGATCATATTCTCGTGTAACTAAACAAGCCCCCAAGGCCAACCAGCGTGATTGTCCTCCATTTGACCCTGCGGCCAGTTTTCCGAAGCCCTCATCACCCGCTTCGTCAATGTATGCCGTAAAATTATGCATGATACCTTGAAAGCGCTTTGCTGTTGCAGGTTAACCCTTTCCCCCTGCCAAAATCAACTCAAACCTCTCACCGCCCGCAGCAGCCCCGCGGTCGAGCCGTCCAGTGCTTCCAGCCCCTCGCCGGTTTTTACCGGACCCTCGAGCTTCGTCGCGAGTTCTTTCCCCAGCTCCACGCCCCATTGGTCATAGGCATTGATGTTCCAGATTGCGGCCTCGACGAAGACGCGATGCTCGTAGAGCGCGATGAGCTGTCCCAGCACGAAGGGCGTGAGCTTCTCGAAGAGCAGCGTGATCGACGGCCGGTCGCCCGGGAAGACGCGATGCGGATTGCCGCCAGCCTCGGCAAGCGTGCGTCCGCGCATCAGCGCCTGCGATTGCGCGAGGCAATTCGCGATGAGCAACGGCTGATGCGCGGATAGAGCTTTTTCAAACGCAAGATCTTCACGCGAACCGGAAGCCGCTTCGCTTGATTTTGCTTTGTGTGCCGGGTCATCCTCGCCCTTCGCGCCGAGCAGGAACTCGACCGGGATGATATCCGTTCCCTGATGGATGAGCTGGAAAAAGGCGTGCTGGCCATTCGTGCCCGGTTCGCCCCAGACGATCGGGCCGGTGACCGTCGTCACGGGCTCGCCCTCGCGTGTCACGCGCTTGCCGTTCGATTCCATGTCGAGCTGCTGGAGATAGGCAGGAAAGCGTGAGAGGCGCTGGGCATAGGGAATGATCGCGCGGCTGGCATGGCCGCAGAGATTGCGATGCCAGATGCCGATCAGGCCGAGCAGCATCGGCAGGTTCTTCTTCGGTTCCGCTTCGCGGAAATGCCGGTCCATCGCATGGCCACCTGCAAGGAATTCCGCGAAACGCTCCGGCCCGACAGCGATCATCAGCGGCAGGCCGATCGACGACCAGACCGAATAGCGCCCCCCAACCCAATCCCAGAAGCCGAACATGCGCGAGGCCGGAATGCCGAAGGCCTCGACCTTCTCGCGCGCGGTCGAGATGGCCGCGAAATGATCGGAAACCGCCCGTTCGCCCAAGGCCCTGGCCAGCCAGGCCCGCGCCGAGCGGGCATTCGTCATGGTCTCGATGGTCGTGAAGGTCTTCGACGCCACGAGAATGAGTGTGCGCGCCGGATCGAGCCCCTTCAGCACATCCGCGAGATGCGCGCCATCGACATTGGAAACGAAATGCAGGCGCGGGCCATCATGAAACGACCGGAGGGCCTCCACCGCCATGACGGGACCGAGATCGGACCCGCCGATGCCGATATTCACGACATCCGTGAAGGCACCGCCCGCGCCGGCGATCTTGCCGCCGCGCACGTCCCTCGCAAAGGCGAAGCAGGCTTCGCGCATGGCGAGCACATCCGCCATCACATTCTGCCCGTCCAGCGTGAACCCCGCGCCCTTCGGCGCGCGGATCGCCGCGTGCAGCACCGCGCGATTCTCGGTGAGGTTGATCGGCTCGCCCGCGAACATCCGGTCCCGGAAGCCCGTGACACCCGCGGCCTCGGCCAGCGCGAGGAGAAGGCGGCGGGTTTCCCCCGTCAGCCTGCACTTGGAATAATCCATCAGCAGGCCATCAGCTGAGGCCGAGAAGCCCTCGAAACGCGCCTGATCCTCCTCGAACAGGGCGGCGATGCGCGTGCCGGCGAGGCCGGCATGATGCGCGCGAAGCGCGGCCCAGGCGGCATCAAGGGCGGAAGAATGTCGGGTCATGCGGTTTCCGGCAGGATTTCGCCGAGGCGAAGGCGCGCAATGCGTTCGATCTCGTCGAGAGCGGTGGCGAATTCTTGGGTAGGATTATTACCGATTCGTGTTTTAAAACCACGCAAGACATCCTCCTTGCTCCGGCCCTTCACGGCGAGGATGAAGGGGAAGCCGAATTTCGCCTTGTAGGCCTCGTTCAGCCGCGTGAACTCCATGAGTTCCGCTGGCGTGAGGCGATCGAGCCCGGCGGAAGCCTGTTCCTTCGTCGAATCTGCCGTAAGCTGCTTCGCCAGCGCGAGCCGCCCCGCAAGATCGGGATGCGCGAGGATCAACGCGCGCTTCTGTTCGTCGGTCCCTTCCCGCATCGCCTTGACCATCGCCGCGTGAAGGCCCGGCGCGGAATTGGTCCCGGCACCGAGGCCCGCCGCGAAAGCCGCCTCCGCCACCCAGGGCGAATGCTCGAAGACGCCGCCGAACCTTTCGACAAAGAGCGCCTTCGGCATCGTGGACGGCTTCCAGCCTCCGGCCGGCGCATGGGTCATCACCCAGTGGCGCGCGATATCCAGACGGGTCGCGACCCACGCCTTCTCGTGGCTCTTTACGTAATCGAGGAAGCGCGCGAGCGCCGCCGCGCGTCCGGGGCGCCCCACAAGACGGCAATGGAGCCCGATCGACATCATCTTCGGGCTCGTTTCGCCTTCGGAATAAAGCGTGTCGAAACTGTCCTTGAGATAGGCGAAGAACTGATCGCCCGCGTTGAAGCCCTGCGGCGTGGCAAAGCGCATGTCATTCGCATCGAGCGTGTAGGGCACGATGAGGAACGGCCCCGTGCCGCCACGCGCATTCGGCCCCTCGACGTAATAAGGCAGTTCATCGGCATAGCTGTCGGCGGAATAGAGGAAACCGCCCTCGCCTTGTGTGAGGCGTAAAGTATTGGCGCTGGTGCGGCCCTGATACATGCCGAGCGGCCGCTCTCCCGCGACCTCCGTGTGAATGCGCACGGCTTCCGCGATGTGCTTTGCCTCGTCCTCGGCGGAAAAATCGCGGTAATCGATCCATTTCAGGCCGTGGCTGGCAATTTCCCAGCCCGCCTCGTTCATCGCGGCCACTGCATCCGGGTGGCGCATCATGGCATGCGCCACGCCATAGACGGTCACCGGCATGTTGCGATCGGTGAACAGGCGGTGGAGCCGCCAGAAACCCGCGCGCGAACCGTATTCGTAGATCGATTCCATGTTCATGTGGCGCATGCCGGGCCATGCCGCTGAGCCCACGATCTCCGAGAGGAACGCCTCTGAAGCGGCATCCCCATGCAGGATGTTGTTCTCGCCGCCTTCCTCGTAATTGATCACGAATTGCACGGCGATCCGGGCGCCGCCCGGCCATTTCGCATGCGGAATGTTGCGGCCATAGCCGACGAGATCTCGCGGATAGGTCATTCTTCAGCTGCCCCGATAGGTGGAATAGGACCACGGCGTGCACAGAAGCGGCACGTGGTAATGTCCCGAGGCATCCGCGATGCCGAACTGGATCGGCACATGCTCCAGGAAGGCGGGATCGGGCAGGTCGAGGCCCAGCCCCCGGAAATAGGCCCCGACATGAAAGCGCAGCTGGAAGCGACCTGTGCGCATCTCCTCGGGCCCGAGAATAGGCCCGTCGGTGCGGCCATCGGCATTGGTGGTGAGGGTCTTCAGCGCCTTCCAGCCGCCTTCGGCCCGGGTCTCGAGAAGCTCGATCACCATGCCGCTCGCGGGCCGGCCATGGGTGGTGTCGAGAACATGCGTGGACAGGCGCCCCATGCCATCCTCCGGAAGTGTCGCGGGATAAGGATTGCGGAGCGCCGACCATCCGACGGCGAGATCGCGGCGTCAATTCCGGCTTGTGCGGATGGGCGTTTTCCTGTCGGTTGATCCCGCCTGTTTCGCCCGGACCACTCGAGAACCGCCATGAGCCTATCCCCGCTCGATAACCGCCTGCATCAGGGCCTGCTCGGCGACCCGGTGATCGCGGCCCTGCTTGGGGAGGAGGCGGAACTCGCCGCGATGATTCGCGTGGAGAGCGCGCTGGCCACGGTCCAGATGCGGCTCGGCATCATCCCGCAGGAGGCGGGTGGCGCGCTGGTGAAGGGCCTTGGCGGCGTCACGGTTCGCCCGGAAGAACTTGCAGGCGGGATCGCGCGGGACGGCGTCATTGCGCCGGCTTTCCTGCGCGCTCTGCGTGCCCAATTGTCAAGGGAAGCGGGTGGCTGGCTGCATTGGGGCATGACCTCGCAGGATTTGACCGATCTCGCCCTCGTTCTGCGGCTGCGGGAGATCGTGCAGATCATGGATCGCCGGCTCGCGGCGCTGATCAGGCGGCTCTCGGACCTTGCGAAGGCGCATCGCGACACGCTCTGTGTCGCCCGCACGCGGATGCAGGCGGCTGCACCCACCCTGTTCGGCCTGAAAGCCGCGCAATGGATGGCGCCGCTGCTGCGCCATCGCGAGCGCCTTGCCGAAGTCCGCCCCCGTCTGCTCGTGGTGCAGATCGGCGGTGCGGCGGGCAATCTCTCGGTCTTCGGAGATCAGGCGCTCGCCGTGATGGATGGCCTCGCCGATGAACTGGCGCTCGGCCGGGCCGAGCCCTGGCACAAGGGGCGCGATCGCCTGATCGAATTCGGCCAGATGCTCGCGATGATCGCCGGCTCGCTCGGCATGATCGGCGGCGATCTCGCGCTTCTCGCGCAGGGCGAGGTGGGCGAGGTGGGTTTCGCCGGTGCCGGTGGTTCCTCGACCTTGCCGCAGAAGCAGAACCCGGTCCTTGCGGAGATCGTGCAGTCGCTGGCGCGCTACGCGGGAGGCGAGGCGGGCGCGCTGCATCTGGCTGGCCTGCACCTGAACGAGCGGGATGGCGCGGCCTGGACGCTGGAATGGCTCGCGCTTCCGCCGCTGATCGCCACGACGGGCGCTGCGCTCCTGCGCGCGGATGAAATGCTCGCCGCCTTGCGCGTCGATGCGGGCCGCATGCAGGCGAATATCGAAGCGACACGCGGTCTCGTGCTCGCGGAAGCCGCGAGCTTCGCGCTCGCGGCGCATCTGCCGCGCCATGAGGCGATGGCGCTCGTGAAAAAAGCGGTCGAAGCCACGTTGGGTTCCGACCGCTCTCTCCTGGATCATCTCGCGACGATGACGGAAGTTCCCGTGGATTGGGCGGCCGTGGCGCGGGCCGAGGCGATGGTCGCCCCGGCGCGCGCGCTGTTGGACCGGCTGATCGCGCGGGCCGAAGCCGATCTCGACACGAATCTCACAGCGGGGTAAGACCCGCCTCGATCTCGGCCCGCTTCGGATCGAGGAAGGGCGGCAGCGAGAGGGCCTCGCCCATCGTTTCCTTCGGCTCGTCGGCAGCGAAGCCGGGGCCATCGGTCGCGATCTCGAACAGCACGCCGTTCGGCTCCCGCACGTAAAGCGAGCGGAACCAGAAGCGATCCACCGGACCGGATGAGCGCAGGCCGATTTCGGCGTAGCGCGCGAGCCAGTTCGTGTAATCCGCATCGGCCGAGCGGAACGCGACGTGATGCACGGCGCCCGCACCCTGAATCGCCGGCTGCTTTCCGGGTTCCACCGCCACATGCAATTCGGCCGCAGGGCCGCCCTCGCCCATGCGGAAGACATGGATGCGCGAAGCCTTGTCATCCGGGTTCTCGAAATCCCGTTCCTCGCGCATATCGTAGACGCCTTCCACGAAGAGCTTGGTGCGGCGCAGTTCCGGCACGCTCATGCGGATGGGGCCGAGGCCCCGGATCTGGCAGGCGGCGGGCACGTCGGTCTTGGCCCAGGCATGGGCGTCGCCCGTGCCGCCATCATCGACGAGGCTGAGGCGCTGCCCCTCGGGGTCTTCGAAATCGAGAGTCAGCCGACCGTCGATTTCCCGCACCGGTGTCAGCGGCACGCCGGCAGCCGCGAGACGCTTCTCCCAGTAGGCAAGGGCATCCGCTCCGTTCACGCGGAGCGCGGTGCGGGTGATGGAATGCGTGCCGCGTCGCTCGGGCGGCAAGGGGAATTCGAAGAAGGTGAGATCCGTGCCGGGCGAGCCCTCGCCATCCGCATAGAACAGATGATAGGCGGATGTGTCGTCCTGGTTGACGGTCTTCTTCACCAGCCGCATGCCGAGAAGCCCGGCATAGAAGGCGTGATTGTTCTTCGCATTCGCGGAGATCGCGGTGAGATGGTGGATACCAAGCAGATGCATGGGAAAATTCCGGGGGCTGAAATTGCTTTATCGCCTATATAGAAAGGCGGATCAGATTTGTCGTTTGCACAAACACAATCAGACCTTGGCCCTGGGCGGTGATCCGGCCCTTGCCTCGCGATGAAAGGTTGAGCCCAAACAAGAACGGGCTAGAGAGGAACAGGTTTCTTTGCCGGAGGTGTTTTCCGCATGATCATCCGCCTGCACAAGGGCGACCTGCCCGCCCCGGTCCCGGCCGGATCGGTGGTGGCCATCGATACCGAGACCCTGGGCCTTAACCCGCATCGCGATCGGCTCTGTCTCGTGCAGCTATCGCTGGGCGACGGCACGGCCGATCTCGTGCAGATCGCGCCGGGTCAGAGGAAGGCGCCGAACCTCGTGAAAATGCTGAAGGAAAAGTCGATCCTGAAGCTGTTCCATTTCGCGCGGTTCGATCTGGCGGTGCTGCAGCATACCTTCGGAATTCGGGCGAGCCCGGTCTATTGCACCAAGATCGCTTCGCGCCTTACGCGCACCTATACGGATCGCCATGGCCTGAAGGATCTCTGCCGCGATCTGATCGGCGTGGAGATTTCCAAGCAGCAGCAAAGCTCGGATTGGGGCGCGGAGACGCTGACGGAAGCGCAACTGGCCTATGCGGCCTCCGATGTTCTGCACCTTCATGCGCTGAAGGCGAAGTTCGATCCGCTGCTCGTGCGGGACGGCCGGAAGGACCTGGCCGAGGCCTGCTTCCATTTCCTGCCCTCGCGGGCCGCGCTCGACCTTCTGGGCTGGCCGGAGACAGATATCTTCGCGCATGTGTGAGGATGGCGCGGGCGGGAATGGAATATTCGTGTTTCCTGCGCCATAACTCCGCCGCGAGCATGCCGGATATGCTTGGAATTCCTGGATGAGAAAAGGCTGTTCTTCGCGTGTCGTTTCTGGCGCCCCCCTCCTCCCCTCCCCGGTTTCCGGCCCTGCCGGGGGCCTACGCGCATCGTCCGGAATTCGTGGTGGCCGCGCGCCATTCCCGGCGCGTGCGCTGGCTGAAGCGGCTCATCCCGCTCGCCTGCGGGGGATTCGTGGTGTTTCTCCTGGCTCGCACAGTGCTGGGTTTTCTGGTGAGCGTGCCGGTGAACATCGCCGGTTCCGTGTCGATCGAGGACCGGAAGATTGTCGTCGAAAAGCCGAAGCTCTCCGGCTTCCGCCGCGATGGCTCGTCCTATGAGGTGAACGCGCAGAAGGCCCTGCAGGACTTGCGCAACCCGAATGTCGTCGAGATGTTCACGCTCTCGGCGCGCGTGCAGCAGGGCCGGCAGGGCTGGACTGATTTCTCGGGCGATGGGGGCACCTATGACAGCAAGGCCGAGAAGCTGAACCTGCGCGGCAATGTGCGCGTGAAGAGCGACAGCGGCACCGAGGCGAAGCTCGAGGAAGCCGAAATCGAATTCAGGGCCGGCACGGTTGTCTCCAACAAGCCGGTCGACGTGCGCATGCAGGCGGGTCAGGTTTCAGCCGATAGCTTGCAGGTGCTGGAGAATGGCCACAAATTCGTGTTTGAGGGACGCGTGCATTCCGAATTCGTGAATGCCCCTCCGGCCGGAAAGACTGAATGATGATGCAATGTCCCTTCCCGAAGCTTCTGGTGGCGCTGGCCGCCGGCCTTGTCCTGGCTGGCGCGGCCACCGCCCAGGATGCGACCCGCCGCGGCAATGCCGGCACGCCGTTCCTTGGCTTCGGCTCGAACAGCCGCGAGCCGGTGAAGGTGGATGCGAACCGCCTGGAGGTCTTCGACAAGGAGAGCAGGGCGGTCTATTCGGGCGATGTCGTTGCCGTGCAGGGCCAGAGCACCCTGCGCTGCGCGAGCATGATCATCTCCTATGCCCAGGCGCGTGGCGGCGGGGCTCCGGCGCCGGGTTCAACCTCCATCCAGCAGATCGAATGCGAAGGCCCTGTTTCGCTGCTCTCGGGCACGCTTTCGGCCACCTCGCAGAAGATGGTCTATCATGCCGCGAGCGATACGGTGACGCTTTCGGGCCGCGTGGTCATCGCCGATTGCGACAATGTTCAGCGCGGCGAACGGGTGGTCTATGATGTGAAGACCGGCCGCGCGAAGGTCGATGCCGGCCCCACGGGCCGCGTTCAGGGCGTCTTCACGCCGGGCTCCGAGGCGCCGGGCGGCAACAACCGCAATGCGGGCAACACACCGGCGCGTTCGAAGGAATGCCCGGAACCGGCCCGGCCCTGAGCCCATCGCGCTGAGCAGGTGACGATTGCCTGAAGCGGCGATAAGCGAGAAATCCAATCTTTCCGTTCGTTCGAGTGTTTTACCGGTGTTCCAATCCCTCCTGCACCTCCTGGGCAAGAAGCCGGCCAAGCCCGCCGCGGGGCAGGGTCCGGGGGCGATCGGCCTGCGCCTTCGCAGCCAGCCGGATACCAAAGTGACGCATTCGATCGACGTTCTCGCGGCGGAATCGCTGGGCAAGAGCTACGGCAGGCGCAAGGTCGTGAAGGATGTGAGCCTCTATGTGCGCCGAGGCGAGGCCGTGGGCCTGCTCGGCCCGAACGGCGCGGGCAAGACAACCGTGTTCTACATGATCACGGGCCTCGTGCCGGCCGATCACGGGCGCATCCATCTCGATGGATTCGATATCACCGGCCTGCCGATGTATCGCCGCGCGCGGCTGGGAATCGGCTATCTGCCGCAGGAGGCGTCGATCTTTCGGGGGTTGACGGTGGAGCAGAACATCCGCGCCGTGCTGGAATCGGTCGAGCCCGATTCGAAAAAGCGCGAGCGCGAACTTCACTCCCTTCTGGATGAGTTTTCGATCACCCGTCTTCGGCATTCGCCCTCGATCGCGCTGTCCGGCGGCGAGCGCCGACGCTGCGAGATTGCCCGCGCGCTGGCGGGGCGCCCGCATTTCATGCTGCTCGACGAGCCTTTCGCCGGCATCGATCCAATTGCGGTGGGGGATATTCAGGATCTCGTCAAGCACCTGAAATCACGCGGGATTGGTGTTCTCATCACAGATCATAACGTCCGCGAAACGCTTTCGCTCATCGACCGCGCCTACATCATCCATTCCGGCGAGGTTCTGATGGAAGGCCAGCCGCATGAGATCATCGCCAGCCCGGATGTGCGCCGCCTTTACCTCGGCGAGGATTTCCGCCTCTGAGGCCTTGCAGGCCGGGCCAGCGCTTCGCCGCATGGCGGAATTGCATGGCTTCACGCGACGGCTTGCGCAAGCCGGTGAAAGTTTCGGCTTGCCCTTCAGAGTTCCGAAATTAAGTATCTGCAATAAATGTGCCGAATCAGGTTTCGCGCAGGAGGCGCGATTCACGGAATTCGGGAAGAGGCAAGTCGATGGCCCTTGGCCAGAAACTGATGATGCGCCAGAGCCAGTCTCTGGTGATGACGCCGCAGCTGCTGCAGGCGATCAAGCTTCTCCAGCTCTCGACGACCGAGTTGCAGGCTTTCGTCGAGACCGAGCTCGAGCGCAACCCCCTGCTCGAGCGTGACAGCCGCGACGATGAGGGCCCCATCGCGCCGGATGCCGGCCCGATGGAGCCGGCTCGCGCCGAGGCGACGCCCGGCGACTGGGCCAGCGAGGACATGCCGGCCGACCGCGCCACGCTGGAACGCGAGACCGGCACCAGCTTCGAGAACGCCTTCCCCGATGAAGCGGTGGTGACACAGGACGGCCCGCAGGCCGAGAGCGCCTACTGGAACCTTTCCGGCGGTTCGGGCCGCGGCCCCTCGCTCGATGACGACGATCCGAACCTCGAAGCCTATATCGCGGCGGGCAACACGTTGCACGAGCACCTCGCAAGCCAGCTCGGCTGTTGTGATACGGATGATCTCACCCGGCTGATCGCCGGCCAGATCATCGACCAGATCGACCAGACCGGCTATCTCCTGGAATCGCTGGAGAGCCTCGCCGAGCGCCTCGGCGTGCCTCTGAGGCGCTGCGAGATCGCGCTGGAAGTGGTGCATGGCTTCTCGCCCACCGGCGTGGGTGCCCGCAACCTCGCGGAATGCCTGCGCCTGCAGCTGCGCGAGCGCGACCGGCTCGACCCTGCGATGGATGCCTTCATCAGCCATCTCGATCTTCTGGCGAAGCGCGAATTTGCGGCTCTTCGCCGCGCCTGCGGGGTGGATGAGGATGATCTCGCCGACATGATCGCCGAGATCCGCCGGCTCGATCCGAAGCCCGGACTCATTTTCGGCTCCTCGATGATCGATGCCATCGTGCCGGATGTCCATGTGCGCCCGGCATCCGATGGCGGCTGGCAGGTGGAGCTGAATTCCGACGCGCTGCCTCGCGTGGTCGCCAACCGCTCCTTCTATGCCCGGGTCTCCAGGAACCCGGACAAGGCCGCCCGCAGCTTCGTGGACGAACACTGGACCAACGCGAACTGGATCGTGCGCAGCCTGGAGCAGCGCGCGCGCACCATTCTCAAGGTCGCGACCGAGATCGTGCGCCAGCAGGATGCCTTCTTCACTTATGGCGTGGCGCATCTCAGGCCCTTGAACCTGAAGATCATCGCGGATGCCGTGCAATTGCACGAATCGACCATCAGCCGCGTCACGGCCAACAAGTACATGGCGACGCCGCGCGGATTGTTCGAGATGAAGTATTTCTTCTCGACCGCGATCGCGGCCAGCGACGGCGGGGCCTCGGTTTCGGCGGAAGCCGTGCGCTTCCGCATCAAGCAGCTCATCGATGCCGAGGAAGCGCAATCGATCCTCTCGGATGATGCGATCGTCGACAAGCTCAGGGAAATGGGTATCGATATCGCGCGGCGCACGGTCGCCAAATATCGGGAAGGGTTGGGAATTGCCTCCTCCTCGATCCGCCGGCGCGAGAAACTTGCCGCAATGCCTCGCGCGAAAGCGGGTTGATCCTGCGTTAGGCACGATGCTTCGGCCCGTTCAGGGATTGGCTGCTTTCGATTGACGAGCCCTGCCAGCCGGACGTAGCCTTTCCCATCGCCTCTGGGGAATCGGGGGCGTGAACAGGGGAGTCGATCATGGAAATCCGTGTTTCCGGCAAGAACATCGATCTCGGAGAAGTGCTGCGCCACCAGGCCGAGCATCGTCTCAACGAAGTGATCCGGAAATATGTCGATTCCAACTTCACCGGCCATGTCACGGTCTCGCGCGATGGCATCGGCTTCAAGACCGAATGCGCCGTGCGCTTCGATCATGGCCCGGTGATGCATGTGACGGGCGAGGCGCCCGATGCCTATCAATCGCTCTCGGTCGCGATCGAGCGGATCGCGAAATCCCTGCGCCGCTTCAAGCGCAAGAAGGACAAGCACGGCGCGGATCGCGTACTGATCAACGGCTTCGACACCAGCCCGCCGGCCGCCTTCGACGAACCGGAGGACGACGAGGATGATGTGGTCGCCACCACAGGCGCCGGCGCGGTGATCATTGCCGAGGCCGTGGCGAATGCCCCGCGCCACAGCACCACTTCCGCCGTGGAGGCCTTCGAGAAATCGGATCTCCCGGTGCTCGTGTTTCGAAACGCTGGCACCGGCCGCGTGAATGTGCTCTACCGCCGTAAGGATGGCCATTACGGCTGGGTCGATATCGGCTGATAGAGGCGGGGCGAAAAAGCCCTCAAGGTGCAACTTCCGGGTCGGCGTCGCAGAACGGCACGCCGCCTGCTTGGTCAGGTGTCATGGCGCTTACGTCACTCCTTGTTCCGGAGGCCGTGCTTTCGGATCTGAAGCCCAACGGCAAGAAGCAGCTCCTGCACGAGCTGTCCCTGCGTGCGGCCGAAATCAGCGGTCGCCCGGAGCGCATCATCTTCGATCAACTGCTCCAGCGGGAGCGTCTCGGCTCCACCGGCATCGGGCAGGGCGTCGCGATCCCGCACGCGGCGATTCCCGACCTGCCGCACCTCTTCGGGCTCTTCGCCCGGCTCGGACGGCCCGTGGACTTCGAATCGGTCGATGGCCAGCCGGTGGACCTGGTCTTCGTGCTTCTGGCGCCGGAAAGCGCGGGCGCCGATCACCTGCAGGCGCTTTCGCGCGTGGCGCGGTTCTTCCGCTCGCCCGCGCAGGTGCAGATGCTGCGGCAGGCGGATGACCCTGCCGCGCTCTTTGCCATCCTGACCTCTGAATCCTCGCCACGCGCCGCCTGAGGCCGCATGCCCCTGTCATTGGCCGCGTTCGGCCCCGGCCTTCGTTTCGCTCATCTTCCTGCCGTGTGACGCTTCCGAGAAGCGATCCGTCAGCGCCATGATGAGGCCAGACACCACGAAGACCATATGGATCACCACCACGGCCATCAGGTC
>NZ_JBJTDY010000060.1:7500-13670 GCF_046092605.1 Rhabdaerophilum sp.
GATCACCGGCGGTTATCGCCTGCATGCGGGCGTGGACTGGTCGGGGCCGGTAGGCCTGCCGATCCGCGCGGCCGGCAATGGCGTGGTGCGGCTCGCCGAATGGGATTCGGGCTATGGCCGTCGCATCGAGATCGAACATAATCACAACTATGTCACGGCCTACAGCCACCTTTCGGCGTTTGCGCCGGGCATCAGGGCCGGTGCGCGGGTGCGGCAGGGCCAGATCATCGGGCGGCTGGGCTCCACCGGCCTCTCCACAGGTCCGCATCTGCATTACGAGGTGATGATCAACGAGCGCTTCGTCGATCCGCTCGCGATCCGCCTACCCCGGGGCCGCGAACTCGCGGGCAGGCAGCTCGAGGAATTCAAGCGCGAGCGCGCCTTCATCGATGATGTGCTCAAACGTGCGCCGGGCCAGGCGAGCCAACTTGCCCAGAACTGATCAGGCTCCTCAGGCCGCCTGCCGGGCACCCGGCGTGAGGCCGAGCTGCCTCAGCACGGCGATGACGGCCGGCACCGTGAGCGGCTTCCGGATCGCCGCGTCAAATCCCGCTGTCAGCCCGGCTTCCTCGCGCGGGTCATCCGCGCTGGCGATGACCACGGCCGGCCGGTCAGCCTGCGCGCCCAGCTGCTCGATCAGCCGGCGCCCTCCCCCTTCGGGCATCTGGAGATCCGTGAAGACCGCGGCGAAACGTGCCACGCGCAGGCGTTCCAGGGCGGCACCGGCGCTCGCCGCCTCTTCGCAGGGAAAGCCGAGGGCGGAGAGAATCGTCCGCAGCACAAGCCGTGAGGCCGGGTGATCATCCACGATCAGCAGCCGGCTCTCGGAATGCCTGGGGGGTGCCGGCGGCCAATCGAAGGTGAAGGCCGTGCCGGGACCGGGCGCGAGCCGCTCGGCCGCGAGCTTGCCGCCCCGGCTTTCCACCAGCCGCGCCGCGATGCCGAGGCCGAGGCCGCCGCGCTTCCCGCGTTGGCCGGGGGAGGCGACCATGAGGCGTTTGGCGCGCGCCGGATCAAGTCCGGGGCCGGAATCGGTGAGCCGGAAAGCCATGCGCCCGCCGGCGCCGGACGCGACATCCAGCGTGATGCGCCCCGCAGTCGTCATGCGGATGGCATTGTCGATCAGGTTCTCGAGCACCTGCCGCAGGCCGAGCGCATCAATCTCCGCCTCGCGGTTCACGGCCGGATCGAGGTTCAGGACAAAGACGAGTCCCTTCCTTTCGGCCCGGGCACTGGCGCTGGCGACGATCGCCTCGATGAGGGCGCCGAGGCGCGGCACCTCGCGGGTTTCCTCGGCATGGGGCGGCAGGATGCGCGCGAGAATGGCCCGGAGATGCTGCGCGCTTGCCTCGAGCGCTTCCACCAGCCGCGCCTGATCCGGGCTCAGGGGCGTGGCGGCAAGCAGATCCAGCATCGCCTCGAAGCCGCCGAGCGGGCTTCTGAGCTCATGCGCGATTTCCCGGATGGCCCGGGGCGAGAGGGTGGGCGAGCTGGGCATCGGACATCCGTCAGTTCTTGAGGGACGCGGGCGAACCCGCACTCTTCCCTTTATCGCCCGCTGGCGTAAACAGCCCTTGAATGCCGGGCGCGATCCGGCTCCCTGTCTCGCCCGGCCCCTTCCATGCTCGCCACCTCCTTCGCCATCGTCGCCCCCATTTTCGCGCTCATCGCCGTGGGCTATGTCACCGTGCGCACGGGGCTGATCGGCCAGAGCGCCGGCGAAGGGCTCTCCGCCTTCGTGTTCGTGCTGGCGATTCCCGCCCTGCTTTTCCGCACGGTGGCGACGGCCGACCTGCCGAACCTGAACCCCGCACCATACTGGCTCGCCTATTTCATCCCGCTGGCTCTGGTCTGGCTTGCAGGCAGCACCTTCGCCAGGCTCGCCGGGCGCGACCGCGCCGAACGGGCGGTGATCGGCTTCACGGCCGCGCAATCGAACACCGTGCTGATCGGCATTCCACTGATTCTCGGCGTGTTCGGCGAGGCGGGTCGCGTGCCCATCGTGCTGCTGCTCGCGGTGCATCTCCCCGTCACGATGACCCTCGTGACCGTGCTGATCGAGCGGGGCGGCGGAGCAGCCGCGACCGTAAAGCTCTTCCGTTCGCTGGTGACGCACCCGATCCTGATCGGCATTTTCGCGGGGCTTGCCTGGCGCCTCACCGGCCAGAAGCTGCCGGAGATTCCACTTTCCATCGTCACGTTCCTGAGCCACTCAGCGGCGCCCTGCGCGCTGGTGGCAACGGGCATGGGGCTGGTTCGGGTGAGTTTCACCGGCTCGCGCCTGCTGATCGTCGGCGTTGGCGCGCTGAAGCTGATCCTGCATCCGCTGCTGGTGTTCCTGCTCGCGAAGCATGTTTTCGTGCTGCCGCCGGTCTGGATCGGCGCGGCGACGCTCTTCGCGGCCTGCCCCTCCGGCATCAACGCCTTTCTGGTGGCCGAGCGCTACCGCAAGGCCGAGGCCATCGCCTCGGGCACCATCGCGCTGACCACGCTGATCGCGGTGGTGACCACGACCTTCGTGGTGACGATGGTGGCCGGGCGCTGAGGCGAAGTCGTCATGGCGGGAAAAAGTCTGGCCAAGACCGCGAGGGTGTGACCAACCTTTGGCGTCAGAACCCCAAATGTCGGCGTATTTCGCTTGCCGTCACCCCCTCCGCGCGCAAATGGCGAAGGGGCGTGGAGAGGGAGGATTTCGAGAGCTTCCTACCCTCCTCGTCGAGGATCAGCGCGTGGTGGTGATAGACCGGCGCGGGAAGGCCGAGGAGCGATTGCAGCAGCCTGTGGATGGCCGTGGCGGCGTGGAGGTCGCGCCCCCGCACCACATGCGTGACACCCTGCATCGCATCATCGAGCGCAACCGCGAGGTGATAGCTCGCCGGAACATCCTTCCGGATCAGCACGACATCGCCCCAGATCGAGGGATCGGCGGGGATCGACTGCTCCGCGCCCTCTCCCGTCTCGCGCCATTCGAGCGGAGAGGAAAGCGTGGCGATTCCAGCGCGGCAATCGAGCCGCAGGGCATGGGGCCCCTCTCCCGCTCCTCCATGCCGGCATGTGCCGGGATAGAGGATCGCCCCATCGGGATCGCGCGGCGGATTCTCGCCCGCCGCCTTCTGGATATCCCCGCGCGTGCAGGTGCAGCGGAACACGAGCCCACGAGCAGCAAGATCATCCGCCGCGGCCCTGTAGCGCGCGAATTGCGTGGATTGCCGGAGAACAGGCTCCTCCCAGGCGAGGCCCAGCCAGGCGAGATCGTCAAGGCAATCCGCCACGAGCGCATCGGTGCAGCGCGATGTGTCGATATCCTCGATCCGGATGAGGAATCGTCCGCCTTTCTCCGCCGCCATGCGCGCATTGATGAGGGCCGAAAAGGCATGCCCCAGATGCAGGTGACCGTTGGGGCTGGGGGCGAAGCGGAAAACGGGTTGCATGCGGATCAATCACGGCCTTGCATGGCCCTGATGAATCCGGGCATGACAGCCAAACCAGACGGGGCCAGCCATGAGCATACTCACCTCCGAAGCCGATGTCGCCCGCGGCGTGGAGGCCCTCCGCGCGATGTGCCCGCATATGGCGATGATCGCCGAGACCTGCGGCGTGCCCGCCCTGCGCTGGCGCGAGCCGGGATTCGGGGGGCTCGTTTCGACCATCACCGCGCAGCAGGTCTCGACCTCCGCCGCCAATGCCATCCGCGGCAAGTTGCGCGCGGTCGTCGACCCCATCACGCCCGAGGGGCTGATGGCGATGAGCGACGAGGATTTGCGCGCCTGCGGCTATTCGATCGGAAAGATCAAGACGCTCCGTGCGATTGCCTCAGCGGTCATCGCGGGAGACCTGCCGATCGATCGTCTCGGCGAGATGCCGGCGGCAGAGGCCCAGACGAGCCTCGTGAAGGTGCATGGCATCGGGCCATGGACCGCCGAGGTCTGGCTGATGTTCTCGGTGGGCGTGCAGGATGTGTTCGCGCCAGGCGATCTCGCGCTGCAGGAGGGCGCGAAGCTCGCCATGGGCCTCGATCTGCGGCCGACCGCGAAGGAAATCGCAATCATTGCCGAACGCTGGAGCCCATGGCGGGCCGTGGCGGCGCGCATGCTCTGGGCCTATTATGGCCATGTGAAGAAGCGAGCGGGCATGGTGGCGGGCTGACATGGTGGCGGGCTGAAAAGGCGAGCGCCAGGCGCGACCGTTTCACTCACCGCCGCTCAATCGAGGAAAATCATGATGCCGACAACAAGCCGCGTGCTGCCGCCCTTGAGGACAGGATAGAGGATCCGGGTGTAGTCGATGCCCGCGGGAACGCGCTGCGTGCGCGAAACCCGGCAAAAATGCGGCGTCTTGTGAAGGGCGACCTGCCGGAAGGCATCCAGCGAATGCCGGATCTCCTCGAGTTCGGGGACCTCGGCGAAGCGATAGCCGGTGAAGTCGGCGCCGAACCGCTCCTGCAATTCGTCGCCATAATAGAGACATTCGAAATCATCCAGCTGTTCCGCCGGCCGGAGAACAACAAGCCGGCGGCTCAGCATGCAGAGCCGATCCATGTCCCACGACTGGATGATGTCGACAAAATCCGGTCTGGAAGCATTCGTGCAGAGGTCCGACAGCAACTTGAAATGAGTAGCCTCGTCGTCCGTGAGATCAAATCGAAGAAGCATTCTGCCCCCGTCCCTGGCGCGGTTTGAACAATTGCCTGTCTTGTTTGCATGCCCTGAGTTCAACGCTGGCAGCGCAGCGGATTAGAAATAACGACCCTCCAGCGAGTGATCATGAAAAACAGAGTGACTGATCACGCAAGTGCTGCGGCTTCCAGCGGTTACCGGATAGATAACACGAGAATATTCAACGACCCACATGTCAGCAAAATCATAGCGGTGGCGCGATCCGACCTTTTCATCAATCCTCAAAGACTTTTCCGACTGTTCGAGGCAGGGTCTCAAATGCGACGAGGATCGGAGAATCTCCGAAAAGGAATCGGCCGAAATGTCCCGACCGAAATGGGCGATGACCCCAGAACCAACAGAGGTGAAACGGTATTCCTCGAGCCGATCAGCGGGAATGCCCACAATGAGATGGCCCAGAAATTCAGAGGTCGCGCCCGCCTCGATCGATCGCTCGCGGACGTGTTCACCACACGCGAAACGTCGAAAGTTCCGTTCCATAGGGATGGGAGAGACATGACGCGTCCCGGCGCGACGATGAGCAAGAGCCATGAGGCAAAGTCCAATAAAAAAGAAGTTCGCAAAAATATGTATTATTCCGAGCCGAAATTTCTTGCAAACTGTTTACCAGGAAAATTCCACCTTTTTCACCGGCGCCGGTGTCAGTGTAATGATACATTGTTACATTGCCATGATTCAACGCTCTTCCGGGCGTTTCCAGCGCCGCAAGAAGTCGGGACAGTGCGGGGCGCAACCTCCAAGCGAACCGGAGGCGCTCGGCAAATGGTAGGGGACCGGTTGTTCCGGAGCCCTGGCACGGTTGAACCCCGCACTGCAATTCGGCTGCAACCTATGCCCCGGCTTTCGCTGCCCTGACCAGCAGGCAGACCGCTGGCGCGGCCCGGGGTGAGGCTGCGGGCGCTTCCGCCGCGCCTGCCATGAGCCGGCAGGCCGGACGGCGCGAGGGCTCAATGCCCCCGCGAACCCGGAATCGACCCCGCCGCCTGCCCGCTCCGCTCATGAGACGGCCGGCCCGACCCGGCGGGGTGAGAGGGATTATGAGGGTGGTGGGGAGGGCGGGGATAAGTCGGGCTTGTTCACAGGTTTAGTCTTTGCAGGACCAGCCATTCTGAGAGTAGATATTGTAGCGACAATTTTTTGAGGCTCCCCCATTGCACCTTACCAAAATTGAAATCACCGGCTATCGCGGTTTTGAAACAAAACAGGAGCTAAACTTCGCGTGCCCAACCGGCAACGAGGGAAGTGGCCTTACGGTGATAACAGGCCCCAATAACTCAGGTAAATCCTCAATTCTTGAGGCCCTTAACACGTACAATACATCCGAAAATTTAAGTTTTAGCAGCGAACTACGTAATCCCGCATTTCCCATATGGCCGCGCCAATTCCATGACGAAGAGCGAAGATTATGATATAAGAATCAATGTGTTGCAGGTGATCGGAGCGGCTGTGCATGGAGCTGGTGACGGGTGAACGGCAAACGGGCGATCTGCGGGT
>NZ_JBJTDY010000061.1:0-30798 GCF_046092605.1 Rhabdaerophilum sp.
CCCGCTCGCGATTTCACCAAGTAGCCGCCTCGCTTCGTTCCGCGCCGTTTCAACCGTCCAAGGAGAGCCGTGGCGGCCAATCGTTAGGAAACGCTGGCGACCGTTCACACGGGCCTTCACGATGAAGACCGGATCGAGAGATTGACGGCGAACGCCGAAGCCACGAACCGCCTGATCCCACAAGGAAGCGCCCGGAGGCAGGTCGTCCACGGCGGATTTCGTTAGCTTCACAGTCGGCATTGCCATTACCCCTTCGTCCGGCGTAGCTACCGATTAGCTACCACAAAGTCCGCAACCAATAGCAATGCGGCGAAAGAGAAATGGCTTTAAGCCATTGATATGTCAACGCCCAATATTGCGCTGCATCTTGTTCAACAAGACTGGGGGACTAGGGGTCGTGGGTTCGAATCCCGCCACTCCGACCATCCGGTTTCCTGCGATGAGACCGCATCTCGCGCTGAGCGGACATTAAGTTCTATCGCGCGATCCGATGATGGCATCGGCCTCGATCTTCACGCGATACCCCTCCCCGATCAGGCGGCTCACTTCGAGCATCGTGTTCGCCGGACGAGTATGCGCGAAGTAATGCCCGTGGACCCGGGAAACGCCCTCCCATTCATCGGCATCGGTGAGATAGATCCGTGTGCGCACCACATCTTCGAGCCGCGCGCCGGCCGCGCTGAGGCTCGCGGCGATCTTGTCGAGAATGTAGGTCGTCTGCGCGGCGGCACAGCCCCGCGCCACCGGCAGGCCCGCGCCATGCGTCGCGGTCGTGCCGCTGATGGTGATCTGGTTTCCAACCCGCATCGCGCGGCTATAGCCCGCAATCGATTCCCAGATACTTCCGGTGCTGACGCGCGCGCCATCGCTGCGGAAGGGCACCGGCTCCGCCGCGTAGATCTTCGGAAAGCCCTCGAGATGATGGCTGAGGTCGCCGGAAGCTGTGAGGAAGGGCGGCTTGCGATATTCATCGCCGCAATCGCCGGGCGGGTTGCGCGTCTCGGCGAAGGCGGCATCAAGCCGGGCATGATCCTCGGGATCGAGCACGAAATCGAACACCCTGAGGTTATCGGCGCGGTGCTCGTTCTCGCCAAGCCGTGCGCCCACGATCACCGCCGCGACGGCCGGCTGTTCCAGCACCCACCGCGTCGCGACATTTGGGATGGAGACACCGTGTTTCTCGGCGATGGCGCAGGCTGCCACAAGAATGGCCTGGAGCGCCGGCCAGCCGCCGATCTCATTGATAAAACGCCTGTATTTCGATTTTGACCAATCTGGGATGTCGCCATGCGTGGGTTCTGGGCGGCCGAGCCAACGCTCGGAGAGGAAGCCGCCGCCCAGCGTCCCATAGGCAAGAAGGCGCACGCCATGGCGCATCGCGACCCGGCTGAGATCACCCGCCGCGCGACGGTCGATGAGCGAGAAGCTCACCTGGTTCGAGACGATCGGCAGCCCGTGGGCGCAGAGCATATGCAGGTGGTCGGCGTTGAAGTTGGTGAGGCCGATATGCCGGAAAAGGCCTTCCTTGCTGAGCTTCGCCATCTCCATCAGAGCATCAAGATAACCCGGATGCTCATACATCCACCAATGGAACTGCATGAGATCGATGCAGTCCGTCTGCATGCGGTCAAGCGAGGTGCGGATGCCCTCGCGCACCAGTTCGGCGCTCATCTCGCCCGGTGCGGGGCACCATTTCGTGAAGGCGCGCGGCCTGGTATCCGGCAGGGAGCCGGCGCGGATGCGTTCCAGCAGGCGGCCGGTGAGCACCTCGGCCGAGCCGTAATGGTCCGCCATGTCGAAGGTGTCGAAACCCGCCTCGGCATAGGCCGAGAGCGCTTCCGCCCCGCGATCGGGGTCGATCACCCCCGATTTCCGCTCGATATCGGCGACCTGCCACAGACCGGTGACGATGCGCGAGATTTCGAGGCCGGGGGCGAGCATCATGCGTTCGGGGCGGGAGGCCATGGTTCATCCTTGTTGTGGGTAACCCATCTGCCGTTTCGGGCTCTGCCCCGGTGAACCCCGACGCTGCCCCTTGCGACCAACCGACCGGGCCTATTGTATCAGCTAATATTTTGGGCCACGATCCTGTCAATCTTCAAAGCTTGGGGGAAGCGTGGTGATCAAGTTCTTGCGCCTTGCGGCGGTTTGCGGCGCGCTCGCGCTGGCCGGATATCCGGTTTTTGCCAACACGCTTCGCTACGGCGGCACCACGCCGCCGCTGACCATGGACCCGCATTCCACGAATGATTTCGTGACAGCCTCGCTGGTTCGGCAGGTTTATGACAGCCTCGTGGGGCTCACGAACGACATGGACATTGAGCCGGGCATCGCCACGGCCTGGGCTCCGGCCGGCGAGAACACCTGGCGCTTCACCATCCGCGAAGGCGTGAAATTCCATGATGGCACTTCCCTCACCGCCGAGGATGTCGCCTTCTCCATCATGCGGCAGAAGGAAAGCGCGCTCTATCGCTCGATGTATGGCCAGATCCGCGAGGCGAAGGTGGTTGATGCGAAGACCGTCGATGTCATCTCGCAGGGGCCCGACCCGATCCTGCCGCGCAAGATGGTTCGGCTGTTCGTGATGTCCGCCACCTGGGCGAAAGCGAACAATGTCGAGAAGGTGCCGGATCTTGGCGCGCAGGGCACGGAAGCCTATTCGCTGCGCCACGCCAATGGCACAGGCCCCATGCGCCTCGTGCTGCAGGAGCCCGCCCAGCGCACGACCTTCGAGCGCAACAGGGCCTATTGGGGCACCTTCAGCGGCAATGTGGAGCGCGCGATCGACACGCCGATCGCCTCTGCGCCGACGCGCGTCTCCGCGCTTCTGTCGAACGAGCTGGATCTGATCACGGATGTGCCGTTGCAGGATATCGAGCGCATCAACGGTACTGCGGGCTTCGTGGTCTCCTCCGCGCCGCAGCAGCTCTTCATGCAGCTGGAGATGGATGGCACCCGCGATGTCGCCCTCGACATCTGGGACAAGAACGGCCAGCCGCTTCAGGCCAATCCCTTCAAGGATCTGCGCGTGCGCCGCGCCTTCGCCCATGCGGTGGATGCGAAACTGATCGTGGACCGCGTGATGCGCGGGCAGGCCTTCGTGGTCGGCACTGCGGCCGCGGCCGGGTTCGGCGGTTACCAGAAGGATCTCGATGTCCGCTGGCCCACGGATGTGGAGCTTGCGAAAAAGCTCCTCGCGGAAGCGGCTATCCCAATGGCTTCATCGTCCAGCTCAACTGCCCGCTGCAGCGCTACGTGAACACCGAAGAGATCTGCCGCGCGACCGCGAGCATGCTCGCACGCATCGGCGTCGAGGTGCGCATCAAGGGCATGCCATGGCCTGAATTCGCGCGCATGCTGGTGAACGGGCCGAATTCCTCGTTCCACCTCATCGGTGCGGCCGGCAATTCCGGCGATGTGCAGGATACCTTCACCTCCGTCATGGCCACCCGCAGCCGTGAGAAGGGCCTAGGCGGCACGAACTGGGCGCTCTGGAGCAATGCGGAATTCGACGGCGTGACCGCCGAACTCGTGAGCACCTTCGACCCGGCGAAACGCACGGAGCTCTACCGGCGCGGGCTGACCATCGGCAAGGAGCAGGTGCATGCGGTCTATCTGCACCAGCCCATGCTCACCTGGGCCATGCGCCGGAGCGTCACCGTGCCGGCCCGGGCGGATTCCGCCGTGATGCTGAAGGACGTGACGATCAAGTGACAGGGGCCCGGGCCCTCCGCCCGGAACAGCGCACGGGATCCCCGGATGTTCGCCTTTCTCCTCAACCGGCTGGCCCATGCCGTGCTCGTGCTTCTGGTCGTGAGCATCCTGGCCTTCACGCTCGGCACCACGGTCGGCGATCCGGTCGCGAGCATTCTCGGGCTTGATGCGACCCCGGCGGATCGCGCGGCTTTGCGCGCCCGGCTGCGGCTCGATGAGCCGGTTGTGGTGCGCTATTTCCTTTATCTCGGCGATTTGCTTTCCGGCCGGCTCGGCAATTCCTATGGCGCGCAAAGGCCGATCATCGATCTTCTGGCCGAGCGCATTCCCGCCACCGTGGAACTTGCATTGGCCGCGCTCCTGCTTTCGGTTGCGATCGGCGTGCCGCTCGGCGTTTTCGCGGCCGCGCACCCGGAAAGGCGGCTCGTGCGCTTCCTGATGACCTCCTCGGTGATCGGGGTTTCCGTGCCGACCTTCATCCTCGGCATCATCCTGATTTTCACCTTCTCGCTCACCCTTGGGTGGCTGCCCTCCTTCGGGCGGGGCGAGGTGGTGAAGTTCGAATTCTGGAGCACGGGCTATCTCACCCGTTCCGGGCTCAAATCCCTGATCATGCCGGCGATCTGCCTCGCCATCGGGCAGATTGCGCTGGTGGCGCGGCTGGCGCGGGCCGAGATGATGGGCGTATTGCGCACGGATTATATCCGCTTCGCCCGGGCGCGCGGGTTGAGCGATCGCGCGGTGCATTTCTCCCACGCGCTGAGGAACACGCTGATCCCGATCATCACGGTCAGTGGCATCCAGCTCGGTTATCTCGTGGCTTTCGCGGTGGTGGTGGAGCAGGTCTTCCAGTGGCCGGGCATGGGGACCTTGTTCCTGCAGGCGCTCGCGCAGACCGATGTGCCGCTCATCTCCGCCTTCCTGATTGCCGCCGCCTTGTTCTTCGTGTCGATAAACCTCGTGGTCGATCTCCTCTATGCCATCGCCGATCCGCGACTGCGCATCCGCACGCTCACGCATGGGGCAGGCGGATGACGCCCGATTTACCCCGCGATGAGCCCTTTCTCCATCGGCTTCGCCGGCATCCCTTGGCCGGAAGCCTGCTTGCGACACCGGTGACGCTTGTTGCGCTGTTCCTGCTCGCCCTGGTGGTGGCCTCGGCGATTTTTGCGCCCTGGATCGCCCGCACGAACCCTTACGATCTCGCGACGCTTGACCTTCTGGACAGCCACCTCCCTCCGGCCTTCATGGCGAAGGGCGATCCGCGCTTTCTTCTCGGAACGGACAGCCAGGGCGCGGACCTCGCCTCGCTGCTGCTCTATGGCCTGCGGGTCTCGCTGCTCGTGGGCCTTCTGGCGGTGTCGATCTCGGTCACGCTCGGCACGATTGCGGGGCTCGTTAGTGGCTATTTCGGCGGGCTCATCGACAGCGTCGTGATGCGCATCGCCGATATCCAGTTCACCTTCCCGGCGATGATGCTCGCGCTACTGATCGGCGGGGTGAGCCAGTCGCTGCTCCCGAATGACAAGCGCGCGGCGCTCGCGATGCCGATTGTCGTTCTTGCGCTGGGCATTTCGCATTGGCCGCATTTCGCGCGGCTGGTGCGCGGCGCGGTGCTGGTGGAGCGGCAGAAGGATTATGTGGCGGCCGCGCAACTCGCGGGGCGCGGGCATCCCGTGCTGATGTTCCGGCATATCCTGCCCAATGTGCTGAACCCGATCTTCGTTCTGGCGACCCTTGATATCGCCTTCGCGATCATGGCCGAGGCGACCCTCTCGTTCCTGAGTTTCGGCATGCCGCCAACGCAGCCCTCGCTCGGGACCTTGATCCGCATCGGCTATGGGTATCTCTATTCGGGCGAGTGGTGGGTCGTCGTCTTCCCTGCCCTGACCCTTGTCGTGCTGCTCGTCTCGATCAACATCGTCGGTGACTGGCTGCGTGACCTGCTCGATCCAAAACTCCGATGACACCCCGCATAAAGGTTCTGCCATGTCCTCGATCCTTCTGACGAATGCCGCCCTGTTCGATGGCCATGGCGACGAAGCCGTGCCCGGCATGAATGTGCTGGTGGTGGGGGATCGGATCGAGGCTGTCTCCGACAAGCCCATCAAGGCCGAGAGCGCGCGCGTGATCGATTGTGGCGGCGAAACCCTGCTGCCCGGCCTCATCGACGCGCATGTCCATGTCTTTGCGATCAGCCTCGCGGCCTCCCGAAACGAGACGGTGCCGCTGACTCTGATGACCGCGCGCGCCGTTCCACGCATCAAGGCGATGCTCGATCGCGGTTTCACCACGGTGCGCGATGTCGGCGGCGGGGATGTGGGCATCCGCGATGCGGTGGCGCAGGGCGTCATCCCCGGCCCGCGGCTCTATGTGGGCGGCCCGGCGCTGACCGAAACCGGCGGGCATGGAGACCATCGCCGCCGCACGGATAGCCGCTATGACATCGATTACAACTCGAACGCCTTCGTCTTCTTCTCTCGCATCGTCGATGGCCCGGAGGATATGCGCCGCACCGTGCGCAACGAGATCCGCAAGGGCGCAGACCATATCAAGGTGATGGCCTCTGGCGGGGTGGGTTCACCCTCCGATCCGCTGGAAGGCGTGCAATTCTCGAAGGAAGAGCTGGAGATCTGTGCTCGCGAGGCGGCCGCGCGCGGCAAGTATGTCTGCGCCCATACCTATACCAGCGAGGCGATCCGCCACGCGGTGGGGGCGGGCATCCGCACGGTCGAGCATGCGAATTTCATCGATTCGGAGACCGCTGCCTTCGTGCGGGACCGCAACGCCTATGTGGTTCCCACCCTTGTCTGCTACGAGGTGACAGCCCAACACGGCACCCGCCTGGGGCTCACGCCTTTCGTCATGGAGAAGCTCGATCTCGTGAACAAGGCGGGCATCGCCATGCTCGACATCTGCGAGCGCGCCGGCACCAAGATGGGCTTCGGCACCGATCTCATGGGCGAGATGGAATATGCCCAATCCTACGAGTTCACGATCCGCAGGCGGGCGCAGAAGCCGGCGGACATCCTCCGCTCCGCCACCAGCCTGAATGCGGAAATCCTGCAGGAAACGGGGCGCCTGGGGGTGATCCGCGAGGGGGCGCTGGCCGACATCATCCTCTGCGCGGGCAACCCGCTGAAGGACATCACGCTCCTTTCCGAACCGGAGAAGAATCTGCGCATCATCATGCAGGGTGGCCGCTTGCACCGGTGCGATCTCGCCTGACATCGCGCTTGCCAGCCAAGGACACTCGCAATTCCGCAAAGGATGATCGGCGGGCGAGGAGCGTATCGGAGATCAGGCCGATCCGGATCGTTCTGCCCGGCCACGGCCGCTAACGGCAGGCCGATGGCGGCTCATGCAAGCAGCGTTCGGAACAAGGATGGCATCGGTATTGTTTCCCCCATTTTCCGGTTCTTTTCGTTAGAAGAGCGAGCGCATTGCCCGGTAGAGAAACCCAATTCCGCCCGCAACAATCACGGCGTCGATGAGGCCGGCATGGATGGAGAGCGGCATGCGCCGGAGGAGCGCCCGCGCCACATAAGCGCCGGGGATCATCATGACACCGACAACGATACCAATCAGCGTGAGGTTCCACGACAGAACGGCGGCAGAGCCGAAGACGAGTGACTTCACAAGATGCACCACGAGACCGATCACGGCATCGGTCGCCACGAAGACCGCTCCCGTGAGGCCTGCGGCCGCGAGGATGGGCAACAGGAGAATGCCGCCGCCGATCGTCGCGCCTGAAACCAGCCCGAAGCCGAAGGAAAACAGCAGGATGACCAGTATTGGCAAGTTCAACCGTCGGCTCGGCAAGGTACGCTTGAGCACCACGATGATCAGCATGAAGCTCCCCAGCAGCAAAGCGATCGCCCGCTCGCTCAACTGGGTGTAGATCATCGCGCCGAGGATCACGCCGGGAATCGATCCGGCGAGCACGATTCCCGACACCTTCCAGTCGATCTCGCGGCGAAAGGCCTGGATGCGCGCGAGATGGCTCACAGTCATCGCGACGCTGATCGTCTGCACCAACGCCGCCACGCCGAGGATCGGCGCCAGCGCGAAGGAGAGGATGATCGCCCCACCTGAACCGGTGATCGCGCTGGCCATCGAGGCGAAAAAGGCCGCAACGGCGACCGTGATCGCCGGGCCGATCTGCGCGAGGTCAGAGAGCGAGGTGGCTTCGGTCATCGCGCGGCAATCATGAGAGGTAAGCGCCGCCATTGGCGTGCATGGTCTGCCCCGTGAGGTAGCGGGCCCGCGGGCCGGCGAGGAAGCGCACCAGGGCGGCCACCTCTTCCGGCAGGCCCTTCCGGCCCAACAATGTTGCGTGGTGCTGATGGTGGTTCGGCTGGGCATGCGAGGCGCCGCCGCGAACGGTGTCGATCAGCCCAGGCGAAACGAGGTTCACCGTGATGCCCCGGCCCGCGAGATCATGCGCCAGCGCCTTGGTGAGCCCGTCAAGGCCCGCCTTGGCGGCCACGACATGCGCGCGATCCTTCGCGCCGGTATAGGCGGTGAGCCCGCCGATATTGATGATGCTCGCCATCCTGCTTGCGGAAAGGGCGGCGAGCGCTGCCCGGCAGCAGAGGAACGGGCCTTCAAGGCCGACCTGCGTCACCGCGCGGAAATCCGCGAGACTCATCCGCTCGAAGGGGATTTCGGTGCGGATCGCCGCGTTGTTCACGAGGATGTCGAGCCCGCCGAATTTCGCTGTCGTGGCAACCACCAGCGCCGCGACGGAGGCTTCATCCGTGACATCCGCGGGCATCCAGGCGGCCTTGCCGCCCGACGCCTCGATGAGACGCACGGTCTCGGCGAGTCC
Source organism: Rhabdaerophilum sp. (assembly GCF_046092605.1). Lineage (NCBI taxonomy): Bacteria > Pseudomonadati > Pseudomonadota > Alphaproteobacteria > Hyphomicrobiales > Rhabdaerophilaceae > Rhabdaerophilum > Rhabdaerophilum sp. The sequence goes on from NZ_JBJTDY010000061.1 coordinate 8,546, forward strand.
CGCCTCATCGGCACGCGCGCTGACCATCACGGCCGCACCGCCCGCCGCGAGATCGAGTGCGATGGCCCGGCCGATATTCTTCGCGCCGCCCGTGACGAGGGCAACAAGCCCGGAAAGTTCGTCGTTTGGCATCTTGAGGCTCCTCAGAGACGCGCGGCGGAAAGGGAAACCGGGCCGCCTTCCGCAATGGTGCGCAACGACCCGAGGAGGGCTTCCATGCGCAACGGATCGATGCCGCCGAAGCGGGCATTGGCACGGTACTTGGCAAGGATATCAGCATCGGAAAGCGGGGCATGCGCACCGCCGCGCATATGCGGCTGGCGCAGTTCGCGCGTGCTGCCATCCTTCAGGGTGGCGCGGATATGGCCTGTGAAATTGCGAGGATATTCATTTTTGGGATCAATCACGTAGCTCACCTTCGCGGCGAGCCCGCGCCGCGCGGGATCGCGCACGGCCTTATCCTCGAAGGCCGCGAGCCCTGCTTCGCCGAGCAGGAAGCCCGCCGCGATGCAATCCGGCGTCGAGAATTTCGCGGCATAGCCGTTCGGCGGGTTCTGCTTCAGTGCGAGCGGTTCCCAAAGGCGATGCACCGTCCCCTCTCCCACCTCGCAGACTAGGCTCACGATGTCCCCGGCCTGCACACCCGCCCTGGCCAGTGCGATGGCGCAATCGACGTAAGGCTGCGTCATGGTTCCGCAGGCATGAGGCTTGAAGGCGAGGTCCTCGCCTACCCATTCCTCGCCAAGTCCGGTAGTGAGCTTCGAGAAATCCGGCTGCTTCGAGGGCGCAAAGGCCTTGTAAAAGCCATGCGTGCCTTCAAACACCGTCCGTGGGCCGGTCAGCCCCGCTTCAGCCAGAAGCGCAGCGCGGATGCCGCTCTGGGCGGCAAGCCCGGCATGAAGGCGCTTCGTCGATGCACCATCCGCGAGATATTCGATGATGCCCGAGGCCATGGACCCGGCAAGGCCCAGCGCACGCTCGGTCGCCTCGGGCGAAAGGCGCAGAAGCGTTGAAACCGCGGCGGTCGTCGCCAGCGCGCCAATCACCGCCGTGGGGTGGAACCCCGCCTTGTGGATGGCCTGCGGGGCGACAAGGCTGCCCCGGCACATGATCTCGACGCCCACCGCGATGGCCACCGGCACGATCGGGCCGGAAATCCCGCGCCGTTCGGCCATGGCCAGCACAGCCGGCACGACCGGCGCGCCGGCATGCACCGGGCCACCCTCGAACGTATCGTCGAAATCCTCGCCATGCGCCGCGGTGCCGTTCACTAGAGCAGCGTCAAGCGCCGTGAATCGACCCGGATGGCCGAAGATCGTCGATTGCCCCTGCCCTTCCACCGAAGCAAGGCAGGCCGCGACATAATCCGTTCGACGCGCGGCCAGGCACAGCCCGGCAACGTCGATCAGCAGCCGATGCACCATCGAGGCGACGCCATACGGCAACGGATGTTCCGCGGCGATGGCGGCAAATTCGCCGATCTGGCGGGCGATACTCGGCGTGGTCACGCGGGGACTCCCCTGGCTTTCCTAAGGTCGCGTCCCTCGCGGACAAGCGAGACGACAACAAAAACAGCTGCGAGGCCCAGCAGGCCGAGGCCGATCTTGTCTTCGAGGAAGATCATGTGATCGCCATCCGAAAGCAGCAGCGAACGGCGATAGCAGCCCTCGATCATCGGGCCGAGCACCACGCCCAGCACGGCCGGCAGGAAGGGGAAGCCGGAAACCCGCATGAGGTAGCCGATCACTCCGCCCGCCAGCACCAGGCCGATATCGAACAGGCTGGAATTAATGGTGAAGATGCCGGCCATCACCAGGGCGAGGATGAAGGCCGCGAGATAGGGCCGCGGGCGGTTCACCATCCACATGCAGAAGGGCAGGATCATCATGCCGATGAGGATCTGCGCGAGGGTCGCGACGAGCGAGCCCAGATAGAGCCCGAGCACCACATTGCTGTTCTGCTCGAAAAGGCGCGGACCCGGCAGCAGGCCGTGGATCAGCAGCCCGCCGAGCAGCACGGCCGCCGAATTCGAGCCGGGAATGCCGAACGACAGGAGCGGAATGAGCGAGGTGGAAGCCACCGTGTTGTTCGCCGCTTCCGGCGCGGCGATGCCCTCGGGGGAGCCCCGGCCGAATTCCTCCGGCTTCGAGGACCAGCGCTTCGCCTCGTTATAGGCGAGGAAGGCCGCGATCGAGCCGCCGCCGCCGGGCATCAGCCCCTCGAAGGTGCCGGTGACGCAGCCGATGCCCTGCGGCCTGAAGAGGCGCTTCATCATCGCCCGGCCCGGCAGCACGATGCGCACGCGCGCCTCCGCCACCGCGCCATGGCCGGCCGTGCCGGATTGCATCAGGAGTTCGCTCACCGCGAAAAGTCCGACCATCACGAGGATGGGCTTGATGCCGCCGATCAGCTCGGGCACGTCGAAGGTATAGCGCGAGACGCCGGAAATCGGGTCTGTGCCGATGGTCGAGACCATCAGCCCGACGATTGCCGCCGCGAGGCCCTTCAGCAAAGACCCGCCCGAAAGCGAGGCGATGATGCTGATGCCGAGAATGCCAAGGCCGAAATAGGAGGCGGGCGTGAAGCTCAGCGCGAGGCGCGAGAGCGGCTCGGTCATTGTCACGAGCAGGAAAAGGCCCACGAGACTGCCGACCACGCCCGACCAGAGCGAGATGCCCAAAGCCTCGCCCGCCTTGCCCTGCCGCTTCATCTCGTAGCCGTCGATCACGGTCGCGGCGGCGGAATTCGTGCCGGGGGTGCGGATGAGAATGGCGGGAATCGAACCGCCATATTCCGCGCCGATATAGGTGGAGGCGAGGAGCACGATCGCGATGGTCGGGTCCATGCCATAGGTGAAGGGCAAGAGCAGCGCCATGGTGATGGACGCGGAAATGCCCGGCAGCGCCCCGCCGATGATGCCCCAGATGAGCCCGATGATCGCCGCCGGCACGATTGGCGTGCCGATCAGCAGGTTCAACGCCTGGGAGAACTCGAACTGGCCCATGGTTCAGCCGATCAACCGGGAGACGGGCTGCTCGACCCCGAGGAACCGCACGAAGACCAGCCAGAAGCCAAGCCCCACCAGGGCCGCGATCACCATCAGCCGCGGCGAAGGTTTCGCGCCTTCGAACAGGGCCGTGGCCATCACCAGCAGGGCGATTCCCACGGCGAAGCCCGTCCATGGCGCGATGACCATATAGCCGATGCCAAGGCCGACAAAGGCCAGCGCGCGCGGCAGCGCGGCATGCGCATCCTGCTCGTCGCCGCTCGCCTTCGCTTCAGCCGCCCTCGCTTCGACCGGTGCCGCAAGACGCAAGGCCAGGAGGCTCTTGCCGATCAGCGCCACGGCCACGATCGCCAGGGCGATGGCGAGCAGGTTCGGCAGCCCCTCGGGGCCGACACCGTCCGAAAGCGAACTCGAGGGGATACGCCGGGTCATCCAGGCATAGCCCGCCGAGAGGCAGAGCAGGGCGATGCCCGCCGCCAGGTCTTTCTTCATGGGTGCCTCCCGCTCCCGCCCCCGCCCGCTTCCGACGCGTTCAGTTCTTGATCACGCCGGTCTCGCGGAAAAACGTCTCGGAGCTCTGCGCGAAATCGGTGATGAAGGTCGCGTAGGGAGCCTGCGGGATGAAATCCGGCACAAGGCTCTCGGCGGCGTAGATCCTCCGATACTCGGCATCCGCCAGAAGCTGCGGGATCGCCTTTTCCCAGATGCCGATCACATCGGCGGGCAGACCCTTCGGCCCGGCAAGGCCACGGAACTTCTGCACCACCACGTCGAAGCCGCTCTCCCTCACGGTGGGGATATCCGGCTGGGTCGGCAGCCTCTGGGCGTTGAACACCGCGAGCAGGCGCACCTTCTTCGCCTCGAGCTGCGCGCGCAGTTCCGGGATTTCACCGACGCCGATATCGAGCGTGCCGTTGAGCACATTGATCATGAGGTCGCCACCCCCCTCATGCGAGACGATCGCGGCATTCACGCCCGCCGCCGCTTTTAGGCGCTCGGCTGCCTGCCGTTCCAGCGAGGCGGGGTTCGCCGCCCCCCAGCGGCCGCGCTTCTCTTTCGCGTGGGCTATCACATCCGCCAGCGTCTTGAACGGGCCATCGGCGCGGGTATAGACCACTTCGGCATCACTGAAGACATTGACCAGCGGCTGCACATCGCGGAACGAGTGCTGCGGCTTCGAGAGCAGCGAGGTGAAGATGTAGGTGGGCGTCGTCGCATAGAAGACCGAGCCATCGGGCTTGGCGGTCGCGAGGCGGGAAATGGCGCGCGCCCCGCTGCCGCCCTGCACATTCTCGACCACGAAGGTCGCGTCGATATACCGGCCAAGATGCTTCGACATCTCGCGCAGGAACACATCCGAGCCACCACCGGGGCTCGAATGGGTGATGAGCGTCACCACCTTGTGCGGATAGGCCATCGGCGCCGCGCGGGAGATGGGCGGCAGGGCGACGGCGCCGATCGCCGCCGCAGTCAGGCGTCCGAATTCACGTCTCGATACCATGGGTTGCTCCTCCCGGTTGCGTATGTTTGAACTCCCGCCTCTCCGGGCGGTTTTCGGATGCTTCCTCGCCGCCGGCCATCTGCAATTCGGCGCGGACAACAGCCAGAAGCCGATCCTTCGCGGCAGAGACATGGCGCCAATGCGCCTCATGCGCCCAGCTCGCATCGCGCGCCTCGATGGCCGAGAACATCTCGCGATGCTCCCGGTTCGAGACCGCGAGGCCGCCGCCCTGCACCAGGCTGCGGGCACGGAACAGGCTCAGCTTGCGCACGAAGGCCCGATATTGATGCGCGAGTGTCCGGTTGCCGGAACCATCGACAATCGCGCCGTGGAATTCGAGATTGAGCGGATAATGGGCCTCGAAATTGCGGGTCTCGGTGGCGGCTTCCATCGCCTGTATCAGCCCGCGCAGGCGCTGGATCTCGTCTGGCGTCGCACGCTCTGCCATCAGGCGGCCGGCAAGGCCGAAGAGTGCCGCGCGCACATCATAAAGCTCGCGCACCTCGCGCACGCTCAGGCGACGGACGAAGACCCCGCGATTGGGCACGGATTCGACAAGCCCCGCCCCTTCGAGCGCACGCAGGGCCTCGCGGATGGGGCCCCGGCTCACGCCGAAACGCACCGCAAGCTGGTTCTCGTTGAGGCGCGTGCCGGGGCCGATTTCCCCGCCCAGCACCACGCGCTCGAGTTCCTGCGCCAGCACGCTGGCCAGCGACGAAGAGCGCAGGGATTCGAGCTGCAACGATGTGCTTTCCATGAGTGAACGATGCCAGCTTCCACAAAGGTGTCAACACTTCTGAGTCTTGAACTCACAGTACTTCGTCAAAAAACAGGCGTTCCTAGGCCTTTATCGCCATCTTTGAGTGCTGATTGTTGACAAAAAAAGGGCAGGCGCGATATGCGGCTGAAACGAACGAACTTTCCGGAGACACCATGAACACGCCTGTCGCCGCCAGCACCGCCGTCACGCAGATCCTCGCGGATTTCGTCGTCCGGTCCGGGGCCGACGACATTCCGGCGGCAGTCTATGCCGAGGCGACGCGTTCCTTTCTAAACTGGATCGGCTGCGCGGTGGGCGGCTCCATTCACCCCGCGATTGATCGTGCCTGGGCGGCGGCGAAGCCATTCGCCGGCGCCGAGCAGGCCAGCGTTCTCGGCCGCAAGTTCCGCACAGACCTGCTGAACGCGACGCTGCTGAACGGCATTTCGTCTCATGTCTTCGATTTCGACGACACGCATCTGCGCACCATCATCCATCCGGCCGGACCCATCGCCTCGGGCCTGCTCGCCATGGCCGAGACACGCCCGATGACGGGCCGCGAATTCCTGCACGCCTTCATCCTCGGCGTGGAGGTTGAGTGCCGCATCGGCAACTCGGTCTATCCCGATCATTATGATCGCGGCTGGCATATCACCGGCACGGCCGGCGTGTTCGGCGCCGCGGCGGCAGCGGGCAAAATTCTCGGCCTCGATACCCTGCAGATGCAATGTGCACTGGGCATCGCCGCCACGCAGTCCTCGGGCCTGCGTGAGATGTTCGGCACGATGTGCAAGCCGCTTCACCCCGGAAAGGCCGCGCAGAACGGCACTTTCGCGGCTTATCTCGCAAAGGAGAGTTTCACGAGTTCCGAGCGGGGCATTGAGGCTCCGCGCGGCTTCGCCCATGTCGCCTCGACGAAGTTCGATCCGGCCGAGATCACCGACAATCTCGGCAGGACCTGGGAAATCTCGATCAACACCTACAAGCCCTTCGCCTGCGGCATTGTCATCCATCCGGCGATCGACGCCTGCGTGCAGTTGCGCAACGCGCATGGCCTGAGGGCGGCGGATATCGCCTCCATCGACCTCAAGGTTCACCCGCTGGTGCTCGAACTGACGGGCAAGACCGCCCCGCGCACGGGCCTTGAGGGAAAGTTCTCGGTTTATCATTCCTGCGCGGCGGCGATCGTGCATGGCCGCTGCGGCGAGCATGAATATTCCGATGAATGCGTGGCCGACCCGGTCATTATCGGCCTGCGCCAGAAGGTGCGTGCCTCGGCGGACCGCTCGATTCACGAGCATCAGGTGGCCGCGAAACTCACCACCCGCGATGGCCGCGTCTTCGATCTCTTCATCGAGCACGCCATCGGTTCGCTGGGCCGGCCGCTCTCGGATGCCGAACTCGATGCGAAGGTGCGCGACCTCTGCGAACCGGTGATCGGCTCGGCGGGTGTGGATCGCCTGATCGCTGAATCCCGGGCCATCAACAGCGCCATGAGCCTCGAGGCGATCATCAAGGCGGGCCTTCCCGCCTGAGACCGGAGGCTGATCGGCCGTCTCTGACGCGCGACCTCGCGCCCTCTTCCCTCCCCGCTTTCCCGCGCCATGTTGAAAAGGAAAGCGCGGAGGTTCGAGCATGCGGATCGCCTTCTGTCTCGGGCTCGTCGCGGCCCTTCTCGGGGTCATTCCCGCCAAGGCCGACGAGGCCTGCCTCGGGCCCATCGCACGCCACGCGCCGCGCGCGCCGGATGGCACGCCGATCCTTCCCGCCGCGCTGCAATCCGGCGAGGTGCGTCTCACTTATGTGGGCCACGCGACCTTCACGATCGAGACGCCGGGCGGCGTGACCGCCGCGACCGATTACAACGATTACGTCCGCCCCGAGGCGCCGCCCGACGTGGCGACGATGAACCACGCGCACTCAACGCATTTCACCCATGCGCCCGATCCGGCGATCCGCCACGTGCTGCGCGGCTGGGGCCGAGCCGGCGAGATGCCGAAGCATGACCTGCAGGAACGCGACCTGCGCGTGCGCAACGTGCCCACCAACATTCGCGGCGGCTGGGGCGAGGCACGGACGGAATTCTACGGCAATTCGATCTTCATCTTCGAGGCCGCCGGGCTCTGCATCGCCCATCTCGGACATCTTCACCACACGCTGACGCCGGAGCATCTCGCGGCCATCGGCCAGGTGGATGTGGTGCTTGCGGCGGTCGACGGCTCCTGGACGATTGATCTTTCCGGCATCGCCGAGGTGATCGGACAGCTCCGGCCCAAGATGGTGGTGCCGATGCACTATTTCTCCGAACGCGTGCTGCAGAACTTCCTTTCGAAAATGACGGAAACCCACGCGATCGAGCGCGCGGGTTCCACCAGCGTGGTGCTGAGCCGGGCGACCTTGCCGCAACGGCCCACCATCCGCGTGCTCGAAAGAATGTTCGAGCGCTGAGCCTCAGGCCGCCTCGCGCAGGATCTGCGCCGGCATGGCGGCATCCAGCTCGACACCGCTTTGCCCGTTGCGCAGCCAGACGAGGCGTCCGCGCAGGCGCTCGCCGGTCACCCATTCGATATCCACCACATCGCCCACCTGAAGGCCTGGCACAGCCTCGATCCGCAGGCCGGTTTCGGAGATATCGAGCGCCGTCGTCTGCATGCGCTTGCCGCGCGCGGTCACGATGGCGGCCTACCGGATGGCCTTGCGAACCGCGCGGCGGCGCTCCTGAACATCCTCGGCCACGGCATGCAGGAAGCCATCGACCGTTCGGGTGAGATTGCCGCTGACATCCGCGATGAGATCGGAAATCGAGCGCAACTGCCCGGCCTCGGCATTGGTCTTCTCGACCGATTTCACCATGGTGGAGACCGATCCCGCGACCTGTTCGGAGCCTTCGGAAGCCAGCGCGATGGCCCGGCTGATTTCGAGCGTGGAGGCCTCCTGCTCCTCCACCGCGGCGGCGATGGCCGTCGTGCGGCCCTGAATCTCGGAAACCTGGTTCGAGATGGTGCGGATGGAGTTCACGGCATGCTGCGTGGCCTGCTGGATCGCCTGCACCTGCGCGGAAATCTCGTCCGTGGCCTTAGCGGTCTGGCCAGCCAGGGTCTTCACCTCCGAGGCAACGACCGCAAAGGAACGCCCCGCCTCGCCGGCGCGGGCCGCCTCGATGGTCGCGTTCAGCGCCAGCATGTTGGTCTGCTCGGCGATCGAGTTGATGATATCCACGATGGCGCCGATTCGCTCCGCCAGATTCGCGAGGCTGGAGACATCCTCATCTGCCCTCTGCGCCACATTCATCGCCTCGGTCACGCTTTCGCTGGCCTTGTGGACCTGCGTCGAGATCTCGCGACTCGCCGAGGTGAGTTCACTCGCGGCATTCGCGACATGCGCCACGTTCTCGGAGGATTCGGAGGTCGCCGAGCCAGCAACATTGGCCCCTTGCGAAGCTTCCTTCGCAATGTGCCCAAGGGTGGAGGAGGAACTCTTCAGGATATCGAGCTGACCATCGAGAAGCTGGCGAATATCGCCGATACTGCCCCGGAAATGCGTGATGAGCCCGTCGATGCGGCTCTGCCGCGCCTTCTCCATATCCCGTTCGCGGCGCATTTCGCTTTCGAGCCGGGCACGCTCCAGCGCATTCTCGCGGAAGACGGCAACCGTTTGCGCCATCTGGCCGATCTCGTCCTTGCGCGCGGTGCCTTCGATCTCCTTGTGGGTGCGGCCTGCCGCCAGGGATTGCATGGCCTGGATCAGGCGCAGCAACGGCTGCGTGATTCCCAGGACAATTGTCGTGAACGCCGCCAGCAGGCCCAGCAGGCAGCCGGCGACAGCGATAACAATGATGGTGCTGAGGAGGTCGTGCTCCTGCGCTGCCAGCTTTTCCGCTCCTTCGCGGTAGAGGGCTTGGTTTCGATCTTCAATGTTGCGCAGATGTTTGCGGATATCAGCGATCACGGAATCCCCGGCGAACGCCACCTTGGTGGCCTCATCGAACTTCTTTTCGCGGGAAAGGCTGGCCACCTTGCGATGGATGTCCGGCTCGTACCGCCCGATCTGGTCACGGACCCGCTCGATATCGACCCGATCGGCGGGAACAGTAGGCTTGATCTGGTCGATGCGGGCGCGGAACCGCCGCAATTCGTCATCCGCGAGTTTCTCGAACTGCGAACGCTGTTCAGCGTCCAGTTCGAGGGGGAGGAACTCGACAGCGCGGGCATAGGCAAGGAGGTTGGCGGTGCCGCGCCCGGCATTCTGGAGGCGTTCGACCATGGCCTGCAATTGGCCCGTCGTCTCGATCACGCCCTTGGTCGAAAAGTAGACAGTGGCGGATATGCTGGCGGAAACCGCGACCAGGAAAATCACGACGGCGAAGAGTTTCGTCTTCAGCCGGATGTTGTTGAGAATGCCCATTTCAGTCCCTCTCGAACGAACACTCCGCCAGGGAGCCGATCATCCCGGCCGGAGAGCGCCTAAACTATAGGTTGTGTTTTTGCCCGCCCCAGTGTTAAGGCGTGGTAAAACAAATAGAGAAACACAATCTTAGATTGGTGAAAAGGCGGGAAAATCTCCGCCACTGTGAGAATTCCAATCTCTGCGGCCAATCCGTCCGGCCAATCCTTGCGCCGAGGGGCCGCGGGACCTACTTCTCGAAGCGGGAGAACACCATGTCGGGTGCCGAGGTGTTGTGGCGCGAGGCCACGTGACGGCCGGCCCAGAACTCGGTCGCCTCTCCGCCCTTGTAATCGAGGATGTGCTCCTCCCCCCAGCGCGGGTTCTTCGCCTCGCGCCAGGCGACGCGGGCCGCATCATTGTTCGTCTCGGTAATGTACATCGAACGGAGGGCGGCGAAGGGCTTATCCCTCGGCAAATCCCCCGCAAGCGTCGCCTCGATCACGAAGCGATCGGCATCCAGATGCACGATGCGCAAGCCACCCTCCCCGCCATCGCGGAAGGTGAAGGTGAATTTCTTCTCCTCGGGATCGAAGGCGATCTCCCTCAGCGCCACCACCGGGCGGCCTTCCATCGTGACCGGACCGACCATGAAGCTCGAACCATAGGCGGTCCAGCCCAGATGCTTCGGCGGCAACGGCCGCATGCGCCAGTAGCCATCGGGCGGATAGACCACGAGCATCTCCTCGGAGCGCTCGTTCACGCGCATCCAGAGCTGGATGAGGTGCAGGCCGTGCTCCACCCGGTCGCCGATCTTCACCGGCACGGTGGCCGGCCGCCAGAAGGCCGGGAAGACATGCCCCACCACCCACATCGAGGGCGTTTCCCATAACGTCACCTGCCTCGGCTTGCCCGAAACAAAGGCCGGGTCGCCGGTCATGTCGCAGGCGGTCCAGTCCGGCAGGTAGCGATCCTCGCGCAGCATGCCGATATAGCTCGGCTGGATCGCCTGGATCTTGAAGCGCCGCACATCCGGGTTCGAGAAGCGGATGTCGATATTGTCCTTCTCGGCGCAGACCTCGGGTTCGGAGAGGTTCTGGACCTTGACGGTCATTTCGTCTTTCGGGGGAGCGAGCACGGGGCCTCCGGGAGGGTTCTGGGCGAAAACGGGCGCGACAGCCGCGAAAACGGCGGCAAGGCTAGCGATCGAGAACCGCATAGACGTCTCCCGAATTCGCTTCATGCGGCAGAGCGCGGATATGCGCTTCCATCGCCCCGGCGGAAATGCCCTCCGCGAAATCCATCTTCTGGCTTTCGCCGAGCGCGATGTTGAAGCGATAGGGCCCGCGCTTGCCGATCAGCGCCAGGCACTGACAGGCCACATCGCGCTGGATGGTCGTGAACTCGAAGGAAAGCGCCGGAATGGCGCGCGTCAGCCCGCCGAGCACATCCGCCTCGAAACCCTCGACATCGATCTTCACGAAATCCGGCATGCCATATCGCGCGATCAACGCATCAAGCGTGGTGACCGGCACAGGGATCTCGCGATCCCAGAGCTGGCCTTCCCAGCCCGACGCGCCATCCGCCGCCTTGAGGAAATCCGCCGAGGCGGTGGAGACGGTGGGGTTCGCCGAGTTCACGTGCAGCGTGATTTCGCCGGGCTTCGGCCCGCAGGCGCTTTCGAGCAAAGTCACGCCCGCATCACCCGCAAAGACGAGACGGATCGCGCTTGCGCAATCCGGCTGGGGTTCCAGCGCCACCACGCGCGCGCCGCAGCGGCGGAAGGAGCCGATCCGGTCGCCGACATGGCTGCCGACGTCGAAAGCCAGCGCGCCCGTGGAAAGAAAGCGCGCATAGAGCGCATCCATCGCGTCATCGCGGGACTGGTCACCGTGATAGACCTCGAAGGAGCGCTTGAGATGCGGCCATTTCTTCGTGAGCGCCGAGATTTCCAGGGTCGAGAGCGCCATGTCAGTGCCCCGCTTCCTGAGCGCGGAGCTTCGCGACAATCGCCGGGGTGTCGATTTCCTCGGGGATCGCGTAAAGCCCGCTCCGCACGCTCGCGGCGCCGAGCGCGGGTTCGGCGCTCCACACCGCGAAGGGGATGGCGACAAGGAAGCCGAGCGTGAGCGGCAGCGACCAGAGCGCGAACTGGATGGAGGTCGCGGCCATCAGGCCCACGACGACGAAACCGAACAGCGTCTGCGGCCAGAGATTCGAGATCGCGACATCCCATGGCACGCCATGGGCGTCACGCGCCTGCCCGCCCCAGACCACCGACTTTCCGAAGATGAGACCGACGATGAAGACCGTGGTGCGGAACGTATCGGACGCACCGAGGATCCAGGCGAAAACGATCTCGCTCAGGCCCGCGAACAGGAACTTGCCCGTGCCGCCATAGCGCTTCGTGCCACCGGGGGTGAGGAGAATATCCAGCAAACCCGCGATCTTCGGCATGAGGTTCATGATGGTGAAGAAGATGTAGAGCGCCAGCGCCGAGCCCACGGGGAAGGCCGCGAGGCTCTCGCCATCGAACGGCTTCAGCGCCGCCAGCGGCAACATCAGTGTCCAGGCGGGGATGCCGAGGAACATCAGGATCGCCCAGATCAGCTGGAAGCGGCTGACCGGGTAGAGGCCCTTGGTGTCGAGCAGCTTGAAATATTGCAGGTTTCCCTGGCACCAGCGGGTATTGCGCTTCATGAATTCGAGGATGGTCGGCGGGTTTTCCTCCCAGGAACCGCCTTCCTCCGGCATCACGCGCACTTCATAGCCCGCGCGACGCATGAAGGTGGCTTCCACCTGATCATGGCTGAGGATATGCCCACCAAAGGGCGGCGGGCCCGGCAGCACCGGCAATTCGCAATGGTCGCGGAACGGCGCGATGCGCGCGAGCGCGTTGTGCCCCCAGAACGGGCCGCAATCGCCCACCCACCAGGCCTGACCCATCGTGTAGGAGCGCATGCCCTGCCGCATGCCGAACTGAAAGATGCGCGCGAAGAGGCTCTGCGAGGGCATGCCGACCACGAGGCTCTGCAGGATGCCGAGCTTCGGGTTCGCCTCCATGATGCGGACATGGCGGAGGATTGTCTCGCCATCCATCAGGCTGTCCGCATCGAGCGGCAGCATGAGGTCGTAATCCGAGCCCCAGCGGTTCAGGAAATCCTTCACATTGCCGGCCTTGAAGCCGGTATTCTCCGTGCGTCGACGATAGAAGAGCGGCGCGGTCGCGCCAGCCTCTGCCTTCCAGGTGGCGAAAAGCTCTTCCTCCTGCGCCGCGACATCATCCTTGTTGGTGTCGGAGAGCAGGAAATAGGCGAATTTGTCGCCATGGCCCGTGGCATCCACCGTTTCCTTCACCAGCCGCAGGCGGCGGAAGGCGCGCGAGGGGTCCTCGTTGCGGAGCGTCATGAAGATCGCGGTCTTCAGCGTCACCGGCATGGCGGGATCGGCAATCGAGGCGAAGGGCGCGACATCCTGCATGGCCTTGCGCGGACCATGCAGCAGGATGAGGCCGATGACGGCGTTCCAGAAGCCCAGAACCGCCCAGGGCGTGCCGAACAGGAAGCAGATGAACAGCAGGATATCGACGATCGACCAGCCCTCGACCGCGAGAATGGACCATCCCCATGCGGCCAGCGCGAGATAGAGGAAAATGTTGAGGCCCGCCACGATGACGCGGCGCAGCATCAGCACTTCCGAGCTTTGGGTGCCGGTGGGTGTCAGCGAAAGCTCGGCGCGGGGGGCGGCGGGCTCGGTGGAGGTCGTCATGTCGGGTCGGCCTTTCGGGCGAAAATCAAATGAGGCGAGTGCCGGAAAAGTCCCGCCTTGCTTGTCCCTCTCTGGCATGAAAAGGGTTCGTTGCGAAACCGGCGCGAAACGGGTTTCCTCGCTTTTGCGGGCGCTACCTGCCACGCGCAATCTGAACAGAAGCAAACTGGAACGGTCGAGCCATGTTCACGTCCACCACCGCCCGCGCGCTCTGGTATGTTGCGCCCCTGCAGGCCGCACTGCGCGAGGAGCGCGTGGAACCGCCATTGGCGGATGAATCGCGGCTCGTGATGCTCGCTTCGGCGCTCTCGCGCGGAACGGAGCGGCTCATCGCTTCGGGCCTCGTGCCCGAAGGCGAGCGCGAGCGGATGCGCTGCCCGCATCAGGCGGGGGATTTCCCCTTCCCCGTGAAATACGGCTATTGCGCCGTGGCGCGGGTGGAGGAAGGGCCGGAGGAACTCGTTGGCAAGCGGGTCTTCGTGCTCCACCCGCATCAGGAAGTGTTCAACGCGAAAACCGCGCTGCTCCAGCTCATTCCCGATGATATCCCCACTCCGCGCGCGACGCTCGCCGCCAATATGGAAACCGCGCTCAACGCGATCTGGGATTCCGGCATGAGTGCCGCGGACCGCGTGACCGTGGTGGGCGGTGGCCTCGTGGGCGTGCTCGTGACCTGTCTCGCCGCGCGCTTTCCCGGCGCGGAGGTGACCTTGGTGGACGTGAACCCCGCTCGCGCCGCGATGGCCGAAGCCTTCGGTGCGCGATTCGCCCTGCCGGCGGAAGCGCCGAGGCATCAGGATGTCGTCTTCCACGCCTCCGCGAGCCAGCCGGGCCTCGCGACCGCCATTGCCTCGACCGCCCCCAACGGCACGGTGATCGAACTTTCCTGGTATGGCGAAAAGCCGCTGATGGTGCCGCTTGGCGGACATTTCCATGCGGGCCGGGTGAAGCTCGTCTCCTCGCAGGTCGGCACGGTTTCGCCGGGGCATGCATCGCGCGGCTGGTCTTATTCATCGCGCCTTCAGGCAGCCTTGCGCCTATTGCGCGACGAAAGGCTCGACGCGCTTCTCACCGAAACGCTTCCCTTTCCCGCTTTGCCCGACGCCATCCCGCGGTTGCTCGCAAGGGATGCGCAAGGTCTCGTGACCCTGGTTCAGTATTGAACCAGCTTGTTGTTTTCGTTTCGCGCCATGCGGCGCGAGGCTTCTCGCAAAAGCCAGTCGGGATCTGTCGCCCGTCGGGCTACGTTTGGAAGGAACCGCCCCATGTTCGCCGTTGAAGTCCGTGATCGTATCATGATCGGCCATTCGCTGCCCGATCCGTTCTTTGGCCCGGCGCAGAACATGCACGGCGCGACCTTCGTGGTGGATGTCGCCTTCTTCCGCGAGACGATGACGAAGCAGAACGTGGTGGTCGATATCGGCGCAGCACTCGATACGCTCGCGGCCATGCTGAAGCCGCTGAAATACCAGAACCTCGACGAGCTGCCGCAGTTCAGGGGCATTCTCACCACCACGGAATTCCTTGCCCGTCACATCTTCGAGGGCATGGTGAAGGCGGCGAAATCCGGCGCGCTGGGTGAAGATGGCAAGGGCCTCTCGAAGATCCGCGTGACCCTGCACGAGACGGACCTCGCCCGCGCCTGGTTCGAGGGTGCGGTTGCGTAATTCCATGATCAGGATCGCCTTTGTCATTCCCGGCGATCTCTCGCTGCCCACGGGCGGCTATGCCTATGATCGCGCGGTGATCCGCCTTCTGCCGCAGGCCGGGGTGGAGGCTCTGCACGTCGCCCTGCCCGGCAGCTACCCCAACCCAAGCGCGGCGGATCTCGAGGATACCGCTGCGATCATCGCGAGCCTGCCCGCCGATTGCATCCTGCTGATCGATGGGCTTGCCTATGGCGCGATGCCGGAAGAACTGATCCGTCGCTTCAACCGGCGGATCGTGGCGCTCTGCCACCATCCGCTCGCCTTGGAGAACGGCATCTCGCCGGAGCGCACCGTGGCTTTGCATGATTCCGAGACGAAAGCGCTGGCGCTCGCCGAGCACGTGATCGTCACCTCGCCGCTCACCGCGAAGATCCTGGCCGGCGATTTTGGCGTGGCGCGCGACAAGATCACGGTCGCAGAGCCCGGCACGGCGCGGAAATCGCGCGCGATGGGTTCGAAATCCGATGTCGTGAACATGCTGGCGGTCGGTTCCATCGTGCCACGCAAGGGCTATGGCGTGCTGGTCGAGGCGCTGCATGGCCTGAAGCGCCGGAACTGGAAACTGCGCATCGCCGGCACGGCGCGCAGCCTTGAAACCGTGAATGCCCTGCGCGAACAGATCCGCCTCTCGGGCCTCGACGGGCAGATCCAGCTCCTCGGCGCGGTGCCGGATGGTGATCTCGATCATCTCTGTGAAACGGCTGATCTCTTTGTCATGTCCTCGCTGTTCGAGGGCTATGGCATGGTCCTGGGCGAAGCCTTGCAGCGCGGGCTTCCCATCGTCACCACCACGGGCGGCGCGGCCTCCGATACCGTGCCGGATGGCGCGGGGCTGAAAGTGCCTCCGGGCGACGTTCCGGCGCTCCGCAAGGCGCTGGATGACGCCCTCGCCGACCCCGGATTCCGCGCGCGCCTCGCCGAGGCTGCCTACCGCGCGGGCCAGAATCTTCCAACCTGGGAGGATACGGCCCGCATCATCGCCGGCGCGCTGCAAGCCCTTGCCGGCTATGGCCCGAACCTCGTTTCCCCTGCCTCGAAAGGCCCCTGACCATGGGTTTCTCCGCCGATTGGCTGGCTCTGCGCGAGCCGGCCGACCATCGCTCCCGTTCCGCCGGGCTGCTCGCCAATCTTGCGAAGCGCGTCGAGGGACGCGACACCCTCCGCATCACCGATCTCGGCTGCGGCACGGGCTCCAACCTGCGCGCCACCGCGCCCGCGCTCGGCCCGAACCAGGAATGGACGCTCGTGGATTACGATCCGGCCCTGCTGGAGCGCGCGACGAAGGTTCTGACCGAATGGGCGGACGACGCAAGGACGATCGGCGACAAACTCGTGCTGGTGAAGGAGGGAAAGAATATCGGCATCACCTTCCGCATCGCCGATCTCAATGTGGAACTCGAGAAGGTGATCTCGGGCGAGATCGACATCGTCACGGCCTCGGCCTTGTTCGATCTCATCTCCGAGCCGTGGATGCGCCGCTTTGTGCAGGCGCTGAGGTCCACGCCCGCGATCTTCTATACGGTGCTGACCTATAACGGCGAGGATGAGTTCATCCCCGCCCATCCCTTCGATTGGGGCATGATCAACGCCTTCAAGATCCACCAGAAGCGCGACAAGGGGTTTGGCCCGGCGGAAGGCCCTATGGCAGCGGCCACGCTCGCTCGCCTGCTGAAAGAAGCGGGCTACGGCGTGGAAACGGCCGATACGCCCTGGGTGCTGAAGCCCTCGGACATTGCGCTCAAGACCGAGCTTCTGAAGGGCCTGCATCGCGCGGTGATGGAAACCGGGCTGATCGCCGACAATGGCGCGGATGACTGGCTGTTCTGGCGCACCTCCATGGGCGACCAGAAGGGCTCGCGCATGAAGACCGGTCACACGGATATCCTCGCCGCAAAGGCATGATCGGCGCTTGCGGCAAGGCCAGCCGCACTGGCGTCACGCGCCGGGCATCATCCGGCGCATCACACCATCCTTCTTGACGAAGCGATGCATCATGGCACCGGCGAAATGCGCCGCGATCAGCACCAGCATGGCGACGGCCGCGTAGCCATGGAGTTGAAGGAGAATCTTCGCAAGATCCGCGTTCACCGGCATGATCGGCGGCAGCGAAAGCCCAAAGAGAATGCCGCGTGCGGGGAAGGCCGATACGCCCGCCCAGCCGAGCAGCGGCACGAGAACCATCAACGCATACAAGCCCTTGTGCACCGCCTCGGAGGCAAGGCGCTCGAAGCGCGTGAGGGTGGGGACCGGAGCCGGAACACCCCGCCGGGAGCGGATGACGATGCGCAAGGCCACGAGCATCAGGAAGAGGAAGCCGAAGGTCTTGTGGTTGGTGTAGAGCGTGTTGGTGAGGGCGTCGAAGTTGGTCTTCTCCCCGCGCTCGACCATGTAGAAACCGATAGGAGCCAACATCATCACCATCAATGTGATAAGCCAGTGCAGGAGCTTCTGCGGACCGGAATAGGATTGCGGTTCGGTTCCTGTTGCCATGATCGATCCCCTTCCATTCAACTTAAGTCGCAATCGAATAACACCTCGCCCTCGCCAAGCAAAGTCACCTCCACGGCGGGCCGCCGGGCATCGGCGAGGCGCTGCACCGGTTCGAGCTCGAGACCCGGCTGGCCGGAGCCGATCAGCACGGGCGAGACCATGAGGTGAAGCCGGTCCACGATGCGGGCGTCGATTGCCTGCGAGATTATCGCCGCGCCGCCTTCCAGCAGCACGCGCGCAAAACCGAGACGCCGCAACGCCTGCGCGAGTTCCACGAGATCGAACCGCCCCGCAGCGCTTATGGGCAGGCGATGAACCTCCACGCCCGCCGGCAGGGCCTCGCCTCTCGCATCCGGGCCGCGCAGCACGACCCGCCGCGCACCATCGGAACCATCGAGGCATTGCGCGGCGGCCGGAAGACGGCCCTTCGCATCAATGACGACGCGCGCGGGATTCGGACCTTCGCCGAGCCGCACATTGAGTTTCGGATCATCGGCCAGAACCGTGCCGATGCCCACCACAACCGCATCCACATGGGCGCGGATGGCATGGAGGTGGGCAAGCGAGGGGCGGCTGCCGATATACTTGCTGTCGCCCGTGACGGTTGCGATGCGCCCGTCGAGCGATTGGCCGAGCTGCGCCACGATGAACGGGCGATCCGGAAGTTTCGCACGAAAAAAACGGAACGGATCGGCGTTCTGGCACTTAGGAGGAATCATTCTGCTTTCACCGCCCGGAAGCGGCCCACGGATGGACAGTGCTTTTCGTTCTGAGGGGACCCGGCTGCCAAAGGCAAGGAATTTTAAACCGGGTGAACGCTCAGACAGCCTGCGTTCATCTTCCCTGGTGATAAGTGCCGCCACCGAGTGTGAACACGGTGTCCATCCGATGGAATTCCTCCGTCGAAAAGACCGCAAACATGGACTGATTGGAAGTGAAATGAGCAAAGTTGCCGAAGTTCTTGGGCTTTTCGATACGGCGGATGAGCGCGCGGTAGATCGCGCCATCGCCGAATTCCGCGCCGGCCGCCCCGTGGCGGTTCTGGAAGGAGGGGAAGCCCTCGTCGTGCTTCTGGTGGACGCTCTGACCCAGCGGATCGCGGAAGGCCTCGACACACTCGCTCCGGGCCGCGCCCGGCTCATCATCCCTGCGGCGCGCCTGCGTCGTCTGGGTCTGGATCGGCAGCAGGCGGGTATCGTCGCCTTTCCCGTGCCGGATGCGGCGCGTGTGGAAACTCTCGCCCTGAAGATCGACGCGCGCATTGACGCTCCGGTTTCGCCGGCCGGCACGCTGGATGAAGGCGCGATCGAGCTGGCGCGCCTCGCGCTGCTCACACCGGCGGTCTATGCCGTTCCGCTGCCGGCTTCGGGGCTGACCGACGATCTTGTTCGCGTGTCGCTGAAGGATGTCCGTGATTATCGTTCCGCGCAGGTGAAGGCCATCCAGATCGTGGGCCGCGCGCCCGTTCCGCTGGAATTCGCGGCCGAGACCGAGTTCGTGGTGTTCCGCGGCGGCGAGGGCCTTCGCGATCAGGTGGCGATCATCGTGGGTAAGCCGGATTTTGCGAAACCAGTGGCCATCCGCATGCATTCCGCCTGCCTCACCGGCGACCTTTTCGGCTCTCTCAAATGCGATTGCGGCGACCAGCTGCGCGGCACCGTGCAGAAGATGGCGCAGGCCGATGGCGGCATCCTGCTCTACCTCGATCAGGAGGGACGCGGAAACGGCATCGCCAACAAGATGCGCGCCTACAAGCTCCAGTCGCAGGGCTGGGACACCTATGATGCCGACGAGGTTCTGGGCTTCGGCCTCGACCAGCGTCGCTTCGATTTCGCGGCCGAGATGCTGCGCAGGCTCGGCGTGACGAGCGTCCGCGTGATGACCAACAACCCCGAGAAGATCGGCGCGCTGAAGGCGTCGGGTCTCGAGGTCGTGGCCGATAACCGCGCCTATGGCCGCCCGACGGCCGAGAACGTGCGCTACCTCGCCTCCAAGCGTGACCGCGCCGGCCATTTCATCGATTTTGATGCGATGGTCGCCCATGCGCCGCTGACGGACTGACCGGTCAGGGAGAGGCCGGCGGTTCCGAGGGCGTGAGAGGGTTGCATGCTCCAGAAATCACCTGAACCGGGGAGGGACCTCACCAGGATCCCTCTGCCCCGCATCACCTACCCCCCGGTTGTTCCTCCGGGGGATGATGCGCGGGTCTGGCTGTCGGCTTCCGGCCTGCTGGTGCTGGTCTGGGCGGGTCTTGCCTGGCCCTGGCTGTCCGGGCAGGTGACCATCCCATGGGATGCGAAGGCGCATTTCCATGCGCAAATGGTGTTTCTGGCCCAATCCATCCATCGCGGCGAGAGCCCCTTCTGGGCCCCGTTCGTGTTTGGCGGGCACCCGCAGATTGCCGATCCCCAATCGCTGATCTTCTCCCCGCCCCATCTGCTGCTGGCCTCGCTGACCCCCGATCCAACCATGCGGATGGTGGATGGCGTGACGTTCCTTGGCCTGCTCTTCGGTGCCTTCGGCGTGCTGGGATTCGGGCGAGACCGGCGCTGGCACCCCGCCGCGGCCCTTGTGGCGGCCATCGCCTTTGCCTATGGCGGTGCCGCCTCCTGGCGCATCCAGCATACCGGGCAGATTTTTTCGCTCATCTATTTTCCCTGGGCCTTGTGGATGCTCGAGCGCGGCCTGCGCCTTGGCTCTGCGCGCTATGGCGCGCTTGCCGGCCTCTTCGCGGCATTGACTGCGCTTGACCCCGATCAGGTGGCATTCCTCACGCTTGTTGCGCTGGGCGGCTATGTGGTCGCCTACTGGATGACCGGCGGCGCCTTCGTCGAGCGCTTCCGGGCCACCTTCAGGCCGTTGCTGGTCGGCCTGGTCGTGGGCTTGGCGATCATCGCGCTGCCGACCATCATGGTGCTGAACTTCGCGGCGGATTCCAATCGACCGCATTTCACCATTGCCGATGCGGAAATGGGCTCGCTGCACCCATCGAGCCTGCTGACCCTGCTTGTCGCGAACCTCTTTGGCACGATCGGGCCGAATGACCGGTATTGGGGCGCGCCGAGCGTCCATTGGCCCTATATCGTGAATCTCGTTGTGGCGCGGAACATGGCGAATTTCTACATGGGCGTGCTGCCTTTCGCGGCCATCGTCCTGTGGCTCACCTCGCGCCGCGCCTATGGCCACCGCTTCATGGCGCTGGGGATCATGTTCGTCCTGATGATCCTCTATGCGCTGGGGAAATACACGCCGCTCTTCGGCGTGCTCTACCACGCGCTTCCGGGTGTCTCGCTCTTCCGTCGACCGGCGGATTCACTCTTCCTGGTCAGCGCGCTCGGGGCCTTCCTCGCCGGGTTCGGCCTCGATCATCTGATCCGCCGCGGCGAGGAGATCGGGCGCGGCGCGATGGTGGCGCTCGGTGGCCTCGTGGTTGCGGGCTTCGCGGCGGCCATCGGCTTGGCGATCTGGCTCGGCAAGTTGCAGCAATCCATGCTCGATATCCTCATCGCCTTCGGCTTTGTTGCGGCGACGCTCGTGGTCGTGCTGCTGGTGCGACCCATCGCCTTGCGGCGCCCGGTGCTCGCGGCGGCGGCTTTCGCAGCTTTGCTCGCGGCCGATTTCGGCTGGAACATGCGCCCCAATGATTCCACCGGCCTGCCGATGGCCGAATATGAGGCGATGCGGCTCGATACACAGAACGACACCATCCTCGAACTCAGGAAGCGCATTGTCGAGGATGGCACGCGCCGTGATCGGGTGGAGATTGCCGGGCTCGGCTTTCATTGGCCCAATCTCGGCCTCGTGCATGGCTTCGAGAACACTCTGGGCTACAACCCGCTGCGCCTCAAGCATTACGTGACCGCCACCGGCGCCGGCGATCAGGTGGCGGGCATCGACCAGCACAATTTCGCGCCACTCTTCCCCTCCTACCGCTCGCCCTTCGCGAATCTGATGGGTCTGCGCTTCATCGCGATCGGCGCGCCCATCGCCAAGGTCGACCCGCGTGTTCGCACCAATCCCTTGCCGCTCGTGGCGCGCACGAAGGACGCCTATATCTACGAGAACCCGGATGCGCTGCCCCGCGTGATGGTGGTGAACGAGGCGCAGATCGTCGACCAAACCCGCCTGCTGCAATTCGGCGAATGGCCGGGCACCGATTTCCGCCGCGTCGCCTATATCGAGCGCACCTCGCTGCCGCTGCCGCGCACGCGCTTCGGCGGAACGGCAAGGATCACGCGCTACACCAACACCGAGATCACGGTGGAAACCGATGCCCAGCGTGGCGGGGTGCTGCTGCTGAACGACATCTGGCACCCCTGGTGGTTTGCGGAAATCGACGGAAAATCCACCCCGGTCCTGCGTGCCAACGGCATTTTCCGCGCGGTCATCCTGCCGGCCGGTGTCAACACGGTGACCTTCCGCTTCGAGCCAATGCGCGGGGTTTTGCGGCGCTTCCTGATGGCGGCGGGCTTCCTGCCGGGCTGAACCAGCCGCGCTGACGACAAAGCCGATATCGTCAATCATCACCCGGGCGCGGGCGACCGGCAAGGACTTTGCCAATCGCGGCGCCGCCGCATCCGGACCTCTTCGCGCCAGTCGTTGCTTCAACACAGCCCGCCGTGACGCCTCCGTCCC